>JASFRE010000368.1:0-5009 GCA_050115055.1 Candidatus Eiseniibacteriota bacterium
GCAGCGACGATCTGGCGCGACACGACCTCCCAGGTCCGGCCAGCCTCGCGCTCCCCGAGCTGCTCGCCGACGCAGACGATCGGCGTCAGACCGGCTGCCTGCGCCGCCAGCAGCTTGCGGGCGACCTCCTCGTCGCTCTCGCCGAACACGTGCCGGCGCTCGGAGTGACCGATGATCACGCACTGGCAGCCAACCTCCGCCAGCATCGGCGCCGAGATCTCCCCGGTGAACGCGCCCTGCGCCTCCCAGTAGACGTCCTGTGCACCGAGCCGTACTCGCCCGTCGCGGATGATCGCGGCCACCGCCGGCAGGGTCACGAACGGCGGACAGACGACCAGGTCGACTGCGGCGACACCACCGGCTTCCGTGGAGCCGGGAGCACCGGCCCCTTCCACGATCGCCCGGGCCAGCGCCGCGCCCTCGGCCGGTCCCTTGTGCAGCTTCCAGTTCCCAGCGATCAGCTTGCGTCGCACGACGTTCCCCCGCGCGGATCCCGCATGTCGATGGTGCCTTCGGCGCGCAACGCCGGCATGCCCACCGAGCACCACATTTCATCAAAACGACCAAAAATTTGAATTGTCAATTTCCGAGATTTGGCTCATTTTTCGAAACATCAGACTGTTGATGGCATCCACAGAAGATTAACACAGCCGATGCCCTACCGCTCTGATCCGGGCCCCTCGCGCGCCGCCGGCGAACGCGATTCCCGCCGCTCCCGGCTACGCCTCGGCCAGCACTGCGACGCCCGGCAGCTCCTTGCCCTCGATGAACTCGAGCGTCGCCCCGCCGCCCGTCGACAGATGGGTGACATCGTCGGCATGCCCCGAGCGCTTGATCGCCGCCACCGAGTCTCCACCGCCGATCACCGACGTCGCGCCTCGCCCGGTCGCCACGCCCACGAGCCGCGCCACCTCGAGCGTCCCCTGCGCGTAGGCGTCGACCTCGAAGACCCCCAGCGGTCCGTTCCAGAAGATGGTCCGCGCCTCCGCCAGGTGGCCGGCAAACAGCTCGATCGTCGCCGCACCGATATCGACACCGGCCATGTCGTCGGGGATCTCGTCGGCCATGATCTCGTCGGGCTCCTCCGCCGCGTCGATCGAGTGCGCCACCCGGCAATCGACCGGCAGGATGATCTTCTCGCCGGCACTCGCGAGCAGCGAGCTGGCCATCTCGATCCGGTCGGTCTCGACCAGCGACTTGCCGACGCTGAGCCCCATGGCACGCAGGAACGTGAACATCATGCCACCGCCGATCAAGAGGGAGTCCACCCGCGGCAGCAGGTTCTCGATCACGTCGATCTTGCCGGAGATCTTCGCTCCGCCGAGAATCGCCACGAACGGATGCGCCGGATCGGACATGATCGCGCCGAGGGCATCGAGCTCGCGCTCCATCAGCAGTCCGCATGCCGCCGGGCCGAGCAGCTTGGCGACACCCACCGTCGAGGCATGGGCCCGGTGGGCACTGCCGAATGCGTCATTGACGTACGCGTCGCCCATTCGCGCCAGCGCCTGCGCGTGCGAGTCGTCGTTCTTCTCCTCGCCAGGGTGGAACCGCAGGTTTTCGAGCAGCAGCACCTCACCCGGCTCGAGCGCCCGCGTCATGTGCTCGACCTCGTCACCGATCGAGTCGGGAGCGATGCCCACCCCCTCGCCGAGCAGCAGGCCGAGATGGGCGGCAACCGGCGCCAGCGACAGCTCCGGTCGTCGCTCCCCCTTGGGACGCCCCAGGTGCGACATGAGGACGACGCGCGCCCCGCGATCCCGGAGCAGACGGACGGTCGGCAACACGGCCTGGATGCGCGTATCGTCGGCGACGCCGCCGTCGGCGAGCGGCACGTTCAGATCGACGCGGGTCAGCACCCGCTTGCCCTCGACCTCCAGACTGCGAACACTGAGCTTCTTCACGTTCTCCTCCGGGGTCGTCGGCTGCCGCCGCTGGCGTCCGGCCGGCCACCGCGAGCGGCGCGGCTCGCACGAGGGTGTCCGCCCGCGCCGGGCGGCGAGTCGCCATCACCGACGATCAGACGTACTTCAAGAAATCGACGACTCGATTCGCGTACCCCCACTCGTTGTCGTACCAGGAGTAGACCTTGACCAGACTCCCGTCGACCACTGCCGTCAGCTTCGAGTCGAAGATCGACGAATGGGCGTTGCCGATGATATCGGTCGAGACCAGCGGCTCCTCGGAGTACTGGAGGATGCCCTTGAGCGGCCCGCGCGCCGCCGCCGCCTTGAACGCCGCGTTCACCGAATCGACCGACGCCTTCTTCTTGACCACCGCCGTCAGGTCGGTCATCGAGCCGTCAGCCACCGGCACGCGGATGGCCGCGCCGTCGAGTCTCCCCTTCAGCTCCGGCATGACGAGCCCGATGGCACGGGCCGCTCCGGTCGTGGTGGGGATCATGTTGATCGCCGCCGAGCGTGCACGCCGCAGGTCCTTGTGCGGCAGATCGAGGATGCGCTGGTCGTTGGTGTAGGCGTGAATCGTGGTCATGAGGCCGCGCTCGAGACCGAACGCGTCGTGAAGAACCTTGACGAGCGGCGCCAGGCAGTTGGTCGTGCAGGAGGCGATCGACACGATGTGATGCGATCGCTTCTTGTAGACCTTGTGGTTGACCCCGATCACGATGGTGGCGTCGACCTCCTTGCCCGGCGCCGAGATCAGCACCTTGCGGGCACCGGCGGCGAGGTGCTTGCCGGCGTCCTCCTTGCTCCGGAACAGCCCGGTCGACTCGATCACCACCTCGACGCCGAGCTTCTCCCAGGGCAGGGCGGCCGGATCGCGCTCGCTCAGCACCTGCACGTTCTGTCCACCGACGACGAGGCTGGAGCCCCGCGATTTCACCGTTTGCGGGAAGCGACCGTGCACTGAATCATGCTGGAGGAGATGAGCGAGCGTGGGTGCGTCCGTGATGTCGTTGACGGCGACGATGTCGACGTCGGGGCGATCGAAACCGGCACGGAACACGAGGCGGCCGATGCGGCCGAACCCATTGATTCCGACTTTCAGCGACATGAAGGGAGCTCCTTGTAACGTTGGATTCTCGGCCAGCCGGTGGGCACCTGGAGAACACGGACCACGGTGCATCCTGTTCGGAGGACGGAGGATAGGCAGGCGCCGGTGGGGCTGTCAAGCGTGTGTGGCGCCGGGTGGCGCGGCACCGGGACGCCGGCGACGCGACCGGTGCGGGCGGACCCGCCGCACGCCGGCCGCTCGCTCCGGTCGCAGCGCCGGCCGACCGGCCAGGCGGCAGCGCCGGCAGCTCCCGCAGGCCAATCGGCGGGGACGGATGCGGCGACCTCTGCCCTCGCCGGCGCGACGCGACCACCGCGCCGGTCTCAGAAGTCGAACGGCTCGGTCGATCGGATCATACGGAAGTTCTGTCCGGTGCCCAGATCGTCGACGAAGACGAAGCGCATGCTGAGCCCGGTCGACATCTGTCGGCCGGTGTCGAACAGTTCGTGGCCGTGGCGCGTGTAGATCCAGACCTCGAACGACCGGTC
Organism: Candidatus Eiseniibacteriota bacterium; assembly: GCA_050115055.1. Classification (GTDB taxonomy): domain Bacteria; phylum Eisenbacteria; class RBG-16-71-46; order CAVPCR01; family CBDCWB01; genus JASFRE01. Next base: position 3,504 of record JASFRE010000368.1, read on the forward strand.
GTCGTTGCCGGTGATGTTGCGGGTGCCGCCCAGGTCACCGCTCCCGAGCTCCCGGTCCAGCTGGTCGAGCGCCGCGTTCAGGTCGTTGCCCGGGACCGGGATCACCTCGCGCACGATATCGTCCGGCTCGCCGAACTTGATGTAGACCCGCCCGCGATCGGTCTGGATGCCCGGCAACAGGCTGTTCGAGAAGCGCTCGTTGGCGTAGCGCACCCGCCGCATGAACTCGTCGCGGACCTCGTTCCCCTCGATCTCGGGGTCCGGATCGACACTCGCCCAGAAGGTGTCGAGGTAGCGCTCGCGCGCGCCCACCCCGAGGGTCACGAACTGCTCGTACTCGACGGAGCTCAGGAAGAAGTGGGCCAGGCCCTCCTGGACGGCATTCCACTCCACCCAGTCGCTGGTCCTCCAGAAGACCTCGAAGCGCCCCTCGATCACCGCCAGCGCCGACGCTTCCCGGTCCCGCACCGTGATCGCCAGATGGTAGGTGCCCGGGTCGAGGCCCTCGACCTGGAAACCGACCGTGTCGGCCCAGGCCTCGTTGGCGCTGCTCAGGCGCTTCTGCCAGCGACGCTCGTCGGCCACGTCGCTACCGCGCACGGCATAGCCGATCTCGTAGCGTCGCGTCTCCTTGCCGGGCGGCGGAGATCGGAGGTCGTAGACCTCATAGTAGGCCTGCACGCGTGCCTGGCCGGCGCCGTAGACCCGGCCGGCGTTGGGTTCGACGTCGAGCCCCGATTTCATGAAGATCGCGCCTGGCGCGGCCGCCTCGATGGCCTGGGCGAATTCGATGTCGGCGATCGAGATCTCGTCCAGCGGGAACTCGCGCGGGTCGATCCGGAGTCCGACCTCGCCGCGCCGCGGGGTCCGCGCGAACAGATGGAAAAGTCCCTTCTTACGGGCGTTCAGGTCCTCGATCTGGGCATGGACGGAGTCGACCGAGGACTCGACGGGCAGGCGGAGCTGGAGAATCTGCGTGTGGATCGCGGACGACGCGACCGAGGCCGCATCGACCCAGAGTTCGGGCTCCTCGCTCCAGTCGCGTACCGGCTCGCCGGCCGCCAGGAAGTTGAGGGTCACGCGCAGGCGCGCACGGTGACGCTCATCGACCGGCTCGAACTCGAGTTCGTCGTTGTCGATCTCGAAGTAGAGCTCGATGTCCGTGCCGCCGTTCGGGGCGCGAAACTGGGCGGAGTCGAGACGGAAGCCGATGTCGCCCGCTCCGATGATCGGCGCCGTCGGCTGCGAGGCGCCGGCACCGGTCGCGACCAGCAGGAGCGCCATCGGCAGCCATCGTGCGAGCGAGCCACCGCGCCGCGCGGCAGCGCCCCATCGCGCAGCAGCGCCCCATCGCGCAGCAGCGCCGTGCCGCGCAGCCGGCGCGGCACCTGGCCCCAGAACGCCGACAGCGCGGCGTCGCCGCGCTGCCTGGTTGTCCGGGATGTCCCGGCCGCCGTCTGCCCCGGGCTCGCTAGAACTGGAGCTCCACCGAGAAGCGGTGCACGG
>JASFRE010000369.1:0-4979 GCA_050115055.1 Candidatus Eiseniibacteriota bacterium
CGCGTCGCGCACGGTCTCGAGCCGTGCTTCCTCGCGACGCAGAACCACTGCGGTGCGTGGATCGGTCCCGTCAGTCCTGGTAGAGGCGCTTGACGCTACCCCAGGTCGTCGACTCGACCGGGGTCGCGGCCGGCGTCAGCTCGAGCACGTCACCCGTGGGCAGTGCCGCGAACAGGCCGAACGAGGCACCCACCCCGGGGGTCAGCCAGCCGGACGCGAACACCACCGCGGCTCCTCCACCGAGTCCGGCGAGCGGTGCCTGGAAGGTGGCGACCGGTGTACCGGGATTGGACGACGCCTCGACGTCGAGCAGGTAGTTGGCCGGCGGGACCGACAGGTAGTCGGTCGCGAACTGCTTGAAGGTCAGGTCCGGGAACAGGGTGCCGACGCCCTGGGCCACGACGTTGACCGTCGGTGCGTCCGGCGCCCCGTGGAAGGCGAGGAGGTCGACCTGACCACCGGTCCCCGCGGTCCGGAGCCCCTCGAAGACGGCCAGCGTGAAGTCGGTGCTGACGCCTTCGGGATTCATCGGCAGGCCCATGCCGACGACGCCGCACGCCATCACGACGTACGAGCTGCCGGAGGTCAGCGTCACCGGAAAGCTGGCGATGATGTCGCCCGGGCCCGAGCTGTTGCCGGGGGCGACGCCGATCTGCAGCGGCACACCGGCCGGCAGCGACAGCACCGGCGTTGCCTCGCGGAACCCAAAGTCGTCGATCGCCGGCGTGGGGCCCATGTCCAGGTAGATGTCGACCACAGCCGCCGCCGGGTCGGGGGAGTTGTGGATGACCTGCACGTCGGCGGTCTGAGCACTGGCCGTGGCGACGCCGGTCGCCAGGACGATGGATGCAATGGCGACGGCGCGATGGAAACGATCGCGAGCAGTCATGTCGGAGTGCCTCCAGGTTGGGATGGACGGTGGATCGTCTGCCAGGGGACCCTCGTGGTCCCGCCTGGCGGCGCAGCCTCTTCACCCCTTGAGACGCCATTCGTTCAGATTTTTTTCTGAACAAATGTCAAGAACACGCAAACTCACGTGAGCTGGCGGTTGGCCCGGTGTCGCGCCGGTCCGGGAGCCGGATGGCGGGAATGCCCCGCGCGACGATCGTCGCCGGCAGACCCGGGTGGTACGCTCCCGGGTCAGTCCCGCCGCCCGTCACGCCGGCTGGCGACACCCTCAAGGTCTCGAATCATGCCGACCCGTCCCGTCGACCGGCTCCTCGTCCTGTTCGGAGATCAGCTCGATGTCAGGTCGCCGGCGGTCACCACGCTCGACCGCCGGCGCGACGCCGTCCTCATGATGGAGGTCGCCGAGGAAGCGACCCATGTGCCGAGCCACCGCCAGCGCACCGTGCTCTTTCTGAGCGCCATGCGTCACTGCGCGGCAGCGCTCGAGCGTCGCGGCTTCCGCGTCCACTACATCCGGCTCGACGACCCCGCGAACACCCAGACGCTGGACGGCGAGATGCGGCGCGCCTGCCGTGCGCTGCGGCCGGCGCGCCTGCGCAGCGTGCGGCCGGGCGAGTGGCGCGTGCAGCAGATCGTCGACGGCTGGCAGCAGACGCTCGGTCTCCCGGTCGAGCTCCTCGAGGACGAGCACTTCCTCCTCACGCCAGCCGACTTCGACGGCTGGGCGTCGGGCCGCCAGTCCCTGGTGCTCGAGCACTTCTACCGCATGATGCGGCGCCGGCTGGGAGTGCTGATCGACGCGCACGGTCGGCCCGCCGGCGGCCGTTGGAACTTCGACGCCGCCAATCGCAAGCGGCTGCCGCGGGGGGCCCGCCCTCCCACCAGGCCCCGTCACTTCCGACCCGACAGCATGACCCGCGAGGTCATGGCGCTGGTCGAGGAGCGTTTCCCGGATGCGCCCGGCACGCTCGACGACTTCGGCTGGCCGGTGTCGCGACGCGCCGCACGGCTCGCACTCGCCGACTTCGTCGAGCACCGCCTCCCCCACTTCGGCGATTATCAGGACGCCATGGCGCTCGGCGAGCCCTGGCTCTACCACTCGCTGCTGGCCGCTCCGCTCAACCTCAAGCTCCTCGACCCGCGCGAGTGCGTCGACGCGGCGGTGGCCGCCCTCGAGCGCGGTGACGCGCCGCTCAACAGCGTCGAGGGGTTCGTGCGGCAGGTGATCGGCTGGCGCGAGTTCGTGCGCGGCGTCTACTGGCGCGAGGGTCGATCCTACGGCGAGCGCAATGCGCTCGGCGAGCGCGGCACGCTGCCGGCCATCTACTGGACGGGTGACACGGACATGGTCTGCATGCAGGAGGCGCTGTCGAGCGTGCTGCGTCACGGCTATGCCCATCACATCCAGCGACTCATGGTGACGGGCAACTTCGCGCTGATCGCCGGCGTCCATCCGCGCGCGGTGAGCGACTGGTACCTCGCGATGTACGTCGATGCGGTCGACTGGGTGACGCTACCGAACACCCTCGGCATGGTGATGCACGCCGACGGCGGTGTGGTCGGCACCAAGCCCTATGCCGCCAGCGGCCGCTATATCCAGCGCATGAGCGACTCCTGTACCCGTTGCCGGTTCGATCCCGGCGCCCGGAACGGCGAGACCGCCTGCCCGTTCACCGTCTTCTACTGGGACTTCCTCCTGCGCCACGCGCGGCGCTGGCGCCGCAACCCCCGCATGCGCCCGGTGATGCGCTGGGTCGACGCCATGCCCGGCGCGGAGCGGCGCGCCATCCGGGCCGCGGCGGCCCGGCGACGGCACGCGCTCGGCATCACCCCGTCCGGGGATGCGGAGGGCAGCGCTCCGGGGCACCCGCCGGGCGGTGATCGGTCCATTGGTTCATTCACGTTCAAGAAAAAACTTGAACACTAATCCGTCGCGGCAAGTCTCAAGGGAGTCCGAGGTGCCGCGAGTGGCTTCCCCGGACCGGCCCTGGCCGTCCCCGCGGCCCGTTCCCGGTCCTCCGCCTGGGAGCTCTGACCTCCTTCCAGCGTTGGAGCGCGCCGGGGTGTCGCGGTGGCGAACCCGGGGCCCTTGCATCGTCGGACCCGCACGGCGACGGGTCCTGGTGTTCACGTCGCCGACCACGTCGCCAGGAGGAATCCGATGCTCACCTGCCCGAGACTCGACCGACGCTCCGGCCGCAGGCTGCCGTGGGTCGCCGGCTGCCTGCTGACGGCGCTGATCGGCACGGCACCCGCTGGTCGTGCCGGCGCCACCTCGGCCCATATCGCCGCGCCGGATCCGCTCGAGGAGATCGTCACCTTCAGCGGCACGGCTCGCGATCGGGATGACGCCATCGTCTACCGCGAGCGCCACCGGCTCATCTACCGGAACGGCGCGCTCCGCCAAGCCGAGACCCATTATCTCGAACCGGCTAGCGGCGAGGTCTTCGCGGAGCTGGCCTCGGACTACGGTCCCAGCCGATGGGTACCGGCGTACGAGTTCCGTGATCACCGCACCGGACGCGTCGAGGGCGTGCGCTGGCAGGGCGGTCGTCCCATCGTCTACCGGCGCGAGGCGACGGGTCAGCGGTTGGAGGAGCGCGAGCTTGCCCCCTCCGAGCAGCTGGTCGGCGGGCAGGGGTTCAACAACCTGATCCTGGATCGCCTGCCCGAGCTGCGAGCCGGCGAGACCGTCACGTTCCGCTTCGTGATCCCGGACCGTCTCGACGCGGTCGATCTGCGCCTCCGCCGGGTGTCCGGCGAGCAGTTCGTTGCGGCGTCGATCGGCGGTGGTGGCGGCGAGCGAGGAGACGACCAGGCGCGCCACGACAGGGGGTGGAAGGCGACCGACGTCCTGACGCTCCGCTGCGAGATCGATCACTGGCTCCTGCGCCTGATCGCCCCCAGCCTGCGGGTCGCCTACGAGACGACGGATGGCCGGCTGCTCGCCTACGAGGGCAACTCCAATCTGACGTCGGACGACGGCGACGCCATGCACGTACGCATCGTGTATGATCACGATGGCTGATCGAGCGGCGAGTCGATCCGGCAGGGACTCTTGACGGGACGGCGGAGACGCATGGGGATCCTGGTGCTCGTGATCGTGGCGCTGCCCGTGCTCATCATGGTGTGGGCGAGGAGCGCCCCCCGACCCGACCATCTGGGGGTCGCGAACGGCCATCTGGCGCCGTGTCCCTCATCCCCCAACTGCGTCACCTCGGGAGCAGCCGCCGATTCGTCCCACCGGATGGAGCCCTGGCAGTACGAGGGCCCGGCCGCCGTGGCGCGCGAGCGGCTGCTCGCGATCATCCGCGCCACGCGTGGGACGCGCGTCATCGAGACGGATGGTAGCTACATCGCCGCCGAGTTCCGCACCCCGGTCTTCGGTTTCGTCGACGACGTGGAGTTCCTGATCGACGGCGACAGGAGGCAGATCCACTTCCGCTCCGCCTCACGCCTGGGATACTCCGACCTCGGTGTCAACCGGCGCCGCATGGAGCGGCTCGGCGACCGCTTTCGCCTCGAGCAGGGCGGTCAATCCTCGACCGTCGGCCCCGGTGCAGCGCGGTCGCGTCCGTAGTGCTCGCGCAGCTCGATCTCGTAGCGCCGGTCCGGCACCGTGTCGAGATCGAATTCGGGGCTGTTCTCGATCTGGTTCTGCGACAGCGACACGACCACCTCGGAGTCCTTCCAGCTGATCTCCTGGATCCAGTCCGGCGCCACGATGACATGCCTGCCCGGCAGCCAGTGGCCCGTGTCGATGATCAGCCAGCGGATCAGCCATCCGTCATCGTCGACGATGAGGTCGTCGAGACGGCCGATCTCCCCGTCCACGGCATGGATGGCGTAGTCCCGCACCTCGCGCAAGCTGCGCAGGGCGGGATCCGCGCCCGAGGCGCCGGGCAGCTGGCCGGTGCCGCGGGCGGCACCATCGCTTGGCCCGGTCGGCTCTCCGGCCGGCGCCGCGCGCTCGGCCGCAGCCCGCTCCCCGGCCCGCTCCCCGGCCCGCTGCTCGCCGTCGCGTGGCAGCATGCCGGGTGGGTGCGGGGGCTGCATCAGCGGCAGGCCCC
>JASFRE010000370.1:0-4973 GCA_050115055.1 Candidatus Eiseniibacteriota bacterium
CCTCCCGGCAGCGCTCACGGATCCTCCGCCCGACAGCTCCTGCCGGCGCTGGTGGCGGACGGGTCGCGGCGTGGCGCCCACCAGTGCACGTAGGGTCCGAACTCGGCCTGCCGGGTCGCCTCGGGAAAATGCGCGACGATCAACGGCCAGCAGGAGCGATCGGTGAGGCCGCGGAAACCGGCGCGCGGCTGCTCCAGGCGGGCGAAGGCCCGCTCGATCCTGCCGGCGTCGACCGTCAGGACGGCGGTGGGAAGCTCGCCGTAGAAGAGCATCGCGTCGGTGCGCAGGTCCGACTTGGCGGCGCGCACGAGTAGCGGCCGCTCGCCGGGCCGGTACGCGGCGCCCAGGTCCGAGGCGGCGCGCTTGAGGTCGGGGCGCTTGTCGCGATTCCGGGCGTCGTAGACCTGCGGAAAGGCGCTCAAGCCCGGGAGGGTGAGCAGCACCACCGCGACGAGCAGCCGCCGTCCCGCGAGGACGTGGGTCAACGCCACCGCGGCCACCACGGAGAACATCGGCACAACGTAGGCCGCGTAGCGGTGGGAACGGAACGAGAGCCCGGAGAGGATCGCGAGCAACGCCGCGGCCAGCACGGCCACGACGACCAGCGGACGGTTCCGGCGCAGCGGCGTGAACGGGATGCACACGAGTCCACCGAGGGCCGCCGGCCAGAGAAGATGCCAGGAGTCCCACAGCAGCGTGAAGTAGATCCAGGGATGGAAGCGCGCGGGTTTCTCGGTCAGCGCACCGCTCCGCCGCACCATCTCGTCCAGGTACTGCACCTGGAGGAATTCCGTGCCGTGAAGCGTCCACTGCCAGACCGGCCACGAGAACGTCAACGCGAGACCTCCCGCCATTGCGAGGTGGAACGTCGGACAGCGGAGGAACCGCCGGTCGCCCTCCGCGATGCGGGCGACGCACACGACGGCCACCAGCGCCAACGCGATCGGCGCCTTCTGCCACGCGCCGGCCGCCACGCAGGCCGCGGCGGCCCACCACCACCGTCGCTCCGCTCGCGCCGCCAGCGCCGCCGCCACCGCGGCGGTGTTGAAGGCCATCATCCAGGCGTCGAGCAGCGCGCTGCGGCCCGCGACCGAGAAACCGCCGTCGAGGAGGCAGAACAGCGCCGCCAGCGGGACCGCCCAGGAACCGGCGCCGGCGACGGTGGCAGCCAGCCACGCCACCGCCGCCACCGCCGCCACCGAGCCCAGCGCCGACCAGACGCGAACCGGCCACTCCCGATCCTCGGTCCACGGGATCGTGAGAGCGGTGAGCCAGTACTGAAGCGGCGGTTTGTTGAAGCGCGGGGCGAAGTTGTCGTGGACGGTCGTCCAGTCGCCGGTGACGAGGAACTCGCGGGAGCGCTCCGCGGTACGGTACTCGTCGGTGTGGGAGAGCGATCCGCCGCCCAGCCCGATCAGCATCGCGCACGCATGAAATGCCAGGATGACCACGAGGGCACGGGAGCTTGCGTGGCGTGGCGTGATCGACATGACGAAGAAGACGAGACCGTCCGTCGCGAACGAACGGTTGGGCATGATAGCGTGCCCGGAACGAGGCGAGTGGAGTATCGATGGCTTTGATCGTCCGGCGCGAGGGTGACGAAGACGTGGACGCGATCCGCGCTGTACACGCCACGTCCTTCCCGTCCGACGACGAGGCGCGGCTGGTCGACGCACTGCGCGCCGCCGGACGGCTGGAGCTGTCGCTGGTGGCCGAGCTGGACGGCGCGGTGGTCGGGCACGTGGCGTTCAGCCCGGTCACGCTGGCGGGCACCGACGACGGCACGGGGCTGGCCCCGGTGGCGGTCCTGCCGGCGCACCGCCGCCGCGGCGTGGCGGCGGAGCTGATCCGCGCGGGCCTGCGCGCCTGCGAGGAAGCGCGGTGCGGCTTCGTCGTGCTGCTGGGCGACCCCGGGTACTATCGGCGCTTCGGCTTCGTGCCCGCGAGCCGGTTCGGCTTGCGCGACGAGTACGGCGGCGGCGACGCGTTCCAGGCACTCGAGCTGCGAGACGGCGCCCTCCCTCCGGAAGGAGGGCTCGTACGCTACGCGCCGGAATTCGCCGCCTTCTCGTGAGCGCCGCGGCGCTCCCGCGATCCGTGCCGGCTACGGACAGCTGCCGCTGATCTCCTTCACCGTGTCGCCGCAGGTTCCGCTGGCGGCCAACCCTCCGCGTTCGCCGCCGCTGCCGCTGCCCCAGGAGCTCTCCACCCCGGACCCGTCGGAGCCGACGATCAGGAAATAGAGGTCGCCCGCCTGGACCCCGCTCCACGCGTGCGGCGTGGAAACGTCGCACAGCGCGCCACCGATCGACGCCGAGCCGACGTCGGCCAGCGAGCCGTAGATCAGCTTGGTGGCGGTGGCCGCGCACTGGTCGTCCCAGCTCACCGCGATCTCGCTGCCGTCCGGAACGAGCCGATCGGCCCGCATCGGCGCGCTGCCGGCGCTGCCGTCGGGAATCGGCGACGGGGCCGACGTGGGCGCGGCGCAGACGTCCTCGAGGCAGGTCGCAGGCACGTCGTAGGTGACCTGCACGTTGTCCACGTACCAGTAGAGCTCGCGCTGACCCTCCCAGTAGCGCCAGCGGATCTGCAGGTCCGGAGCGTCGCCGGCGAGCGCGGAAAGATCGATCGTCTCGTGCTGCGGATTGGCGGTCGAGGCGCCGCTGAAGCGGGCCACGTTGACCCACTGTCCGCCGGTCAGCGACGAGCGCACGTCCACGTCGGCGACCTCGTCCCTGCGCTGCGGCTCCCAGGCGAACCAGTGGTCGAACTCCAGCGTGACCACGGGCCGGCCGAAGAGATCGAGCGGTGGCGTGATCAGCTCCTCGTCGAGCCGGGTTCCGCCGTTGGTGCAGCTCGAGTCCACCGCCGCCCATCCCGCCGCGATCGGGGCCGCCGGGTCCGGGCTGCCGCAACCGGCGGGGTCGCTGGCGTCGTCCGCGAACCAGGTGGCTCCGTCGCCCAGGCCGTCCACCACCGTCCAGCCGGCGGGCAAGCCCGCCGCGAAGCTCTCCGCGAGGACGGTGCCGTTCTGCGCCGACACCGGCTCGCCGACCAGCCGCTGCATGTCGCCCATCCAGGCGCCCTGCTGCGACGCGATGTCGACCTGGAACTCGACGCTCGCGCCACAGGCGAGACTCTCCGACAGGTACGCGATGAGGTGGGGCGCAGCCGTCGTCGCCGTCGCCCCCGGCGCGACGTCGCCGAGCGACGCGACGCCGTCGACCATCGTGACGCCGGCGGTCAGGGCGGTGACCCGCACGCTCGCGGCGGTCAGCGGCTCGGTGCCCGCGTTGCGGACGTCCACGCTGAACTCGACCATCTCGCCCGGATCCCAGCGGGTGTTGCCGGCGCCCGGGCTGCCGGTGGAGCAGGTGTCGGCCTGCAGCTGATACGAGACCAGCTCCGCCGCCGCGCCGCAGTCTCGCGCCTCGAAGGTCAGGATCAACGTCCACCCGAGCAGCTGGCCCTGGTCGATTCCGGCGTCGTCGGTGACCTCGAGCGTCCAGTCGCCGCTCGAGGAGAGGCCGTCGAGCGTGGCCAGCGAACCCTCGGGACGGAAGCGGCCGGTGAACGGCGCGCTTCCCGCCGTGATCGAGAGCGGGGCCTCGTCGTCGAAGATCGTGCCGACGAAGTTCTCCCCGGTGCCGCCGTTGTCGCTGGTCAGCTCGACCCGCGTGCCGTCGGGACCGATGAGGAAGATGTCCAGATCGCCGTCGTAGGTGTGCTCGATCTCGAGGCCGACGTCGACGTCGAGCACGGTCTCGTCGTCGGGCACGCTGACGACGCTGGTAAAGGTGACGTTGTCGTTGATCGGCAGCGGCGTGTCGGTGCTGCCGTACTCCGGCACGTTGTCCGAGCCGGTGGTCAGCATGTGGTAGCTGCCGCCGTTGTCCTCGCTGGTCGAGTTGCCCGCGGCGTCGGCGGAGTGGACGCGGAACGCGTACACGGAGCACTGCTGTAGCCCCTGGAGCATCACCGCGTGGGCGGTGACGAGCTCGTCGTCGGTGGTGCTGGACCAGGCCGGCGGAGTTGCGGCGACGTCCACCGTGCTGGTCGCCGGCTCGTCGGTATCCCACGTCACGATGGCGGTGTTGCCGGTGACCCCGCTCACCTGCACGTTGCCGATCGAGGGCGGCGCGCAATCGACCGTCGCCGAATCCTCACGCACCACGTCGATACCGCCCTGGCCGTCGTCGGCGTCGATGTAGCGCACGGTCAGGCCGTCGCCGTCGAACGCCGAGAGCAGGCCGTCGCCGTTGACGGGCGTGACGGAGTCGAGGGCGATCGAGCCGGAGAACCTGCCGGTCGAGGCGCCGGTCTCGACGAGGACGAGCTGCTCGGGCGTGCCCTCGCTGTCGGACCAGATCGTGACCGCCTGCGTGCCGGCGCCGCGCAACGAGCCGTCGTTGACCTCGACGGAGACGGTGCCGGAGCAGGCGTAGACCTCGGCGTCGAGCTCCACCGCGCCCGCCTCGTCGAACAACGAGCAGGCGGGCAGCGCGTTGGAACCGGCCTGGTTCATCGCCCAGATGTTCTGGATGCGCACGCCCCGGTTGGGACAGTTGGCGCAGTGGTGCAAGGCCACCACCTTGTTGGTGACGCGGGAGAGCACCGGGGAGCCGGAGTTGCCGCCCTCGGTGTCGCAGTAGTAGCCGATCTCGGGAACGCTGCCGCCCACGCAGACCGGCTCGTTCTGCGAGAACACCTCGCAGAAGCCGTCGGGGTTGTCCTGATCGGTGGGATGCGTCGAGTAGAGGCTGATCTCCTTCGGGCGACCCGACGGGTGCCCGACGATGTAAATCTGCTCGTCGATGTCCACGAGCCGGTCGTCGACCAGCAACCAGCCGTACGTCGAAGCGGGGTCTTCGCCGGCGGGAGCCTGGACCAGGGTGTAGTCGAGGTTGCGGTCGTTCTCGAGCCAGGTCCCGCCCATGAACGAGTACTCGACCGAGGCCCCACTGGTGCCGCAG
>JASFRE010000371.1:0-4970 GCA_050115055.1 Candidatus Eiseniibacteriota bacterium
ATCGATCACCCGGGGCTGCCGTTCACCGTGCGCATCGACCACTTCTACGCCAACTCGGAGCTCTTCCGGGCCAGCGATCTGCCGTTCGACTCGGTGCCCCGCGCCAACCGCGGCACGGCGGTGACCCACGACCTGGTGGCGGTCGAGCGTCCCGTCTCGAGCGGCGTCGAGCAGAACGGGATGGACCTGCCGGCCGCCCTCGTCACCCTGGAGCGCGACGGCCAGGAGCTCGGCACCTGGCTCGTCTCCCTCTACTTCGATCTATCCAGCGATCTCAGCGACCCCCTCGACGCGCCCCAGGGGACGACGGTCGACGGTCGGACGTTCGACCTGGTGATGCGGCACAAGCGGATCTACAAGCCCTACAGCATCCACCTGATCGACTTCCGTCACGATCGCTACCTGGGCACCGATACGCCGCGCAACTTCTCGAGCCAGATCCGTCTCATCGATCCGACGCGCAACGAGGACCGCGAGGTCCTGATCTACATGAACAACCCGCTGCGCTACGAGGGCGAGACGTTCTACCAGGCCAGCTTCAAGCGCGGCGACACCGCCACCATCCTGCAGGTGGTGCGCAATCCCGGCTGGCTGCTGCCCTACATCGCCTGCACGATCGGCGGTCTCGGCATGGTCATCCACTTCGGCATGAACCTGGTGCGCTTCCTGAGGAGGAACCGAGCATGAGCCATCCCGCCACCCCGAGCCCCCCGTCCGCCAAGCGACGCCGGGGCGGCGCGATCGCCCGCTTCCTGCCGCTGGGCATCGTCGCCCTCGCGGTGCTCTACGTCGCCTCGGCGCTGCGTCCGCCGGCCGACGAGCGCTTCCACGTCTCACGCTTCGGCGAGATTCCCGTCGTCGACCTCGGACGGCTCAAGCCGATCGACACGCTGGCCCGCACCAGCCTCATGGTGCTGTCCAACAAGCAGGCCATGTACCTGTCGGAGACGCACGGCACGTCCGATCGCGCCGACAAGCGCGACGGCAGCAAGGTGAGTGCCTCGCGCTGGCTGCTCGACGTCATGGCGCGCCCGGAGCGCGCCCGCGAGTACGAGGTGATCCGCATCGATCACCCCGACGTCCTCGGGCTGATGGGGGTCGAGCACGAGCGCAAGTACTTCTCGTTCAACGAGGTCATGCAGCACCAGCAGGCGATCTCGACGCAGATCGATCGTGCCCGCATGGTCGACTCGAGCGACCTGACCTCGTTCCAGCGCGCGATCCTGCGTCTGTCGCGGCAGCTCGGCCTCTACTTCGATCTCGAGGAGACCGTGAACCTGCTGCTGATACCGCCGGTCCGGCCCGGTGACGAGTGGCAGAGCATCGCCTCGGCGCGCCAGGCGTCGATGCACGCCGCGCACGCTCACGGCGCGGATGATCCGGCGGCGCATGCGATGGAGGAGGAGAATCCGGCCGTCGACTCGTTCATCGCCATCCTGCGCGGCTGGCACGATCAGCAGCCGGCGCAGTTCAATGCCGCCGTCGAGGAACACATCGAGCTCGTCGAGGCCGAGCTGCCGAAGCTGGCGGGCCAGGTCAGCTTTGAGACCTTCTTCAACCGGACCGCGCCGTTCATGCGCGCGATGGGACTCTACGTGCTCGTCTTCGTGCTGGTGGCCATCTCCTGGTTGCGGGGCTCCAGGTGGCTCCTCCGGGCGGCCTTCTGGGTGATGATCGTGGCACTCGCCGTGCACACCTACGGCCTGGTGGCACGGATCCTGATCCAGGGGCGACCGCCGGTCACCAATCTCTACTCCTCGGCCATCTTCGTCGGCTGGGGCATCACGGTACTGGCGATCTTCCTCGAGCGGATCTACAAGAACGGCATCGGCGCGGTCTCGGCGGCGACCTGCGGTTTCCTGAGCCTGCTGGTGGCGCACAACCTGTCGCTCGACGGCGACACCATGACCATGATGCAAGCGGTCCTCGACACCAACTTCTGGCTGGCGACGCACGTCATCGTCATCACGCTCGGCTACGCGTCGACCTTCCTGGCCGGCTTCCTCGGCATCCTCTACGTGCTGCGCGGCGTCTTCACGCGTTCGCTCGATCGTCCCGAGGCCCGCAACCTCGGTCGCATGATCTACGGCATCGTCTGCTTCGCGACGCTGTTCAGCTTCGTCGGCACGATCCTCGGTGGGATCTGGGCCGACCAGTCCTGGGGTCGCTTCTGGGGATGGGATCCGAAGGAGAACGGGGCGCTGCTGATCGTGCTCTGGAACGCGCTCATCCTGCACGCACGCTGGGGCGGTCTGGTCCGCGAGCGCGGCCTGGCGCTCCTGGCGATCGGCGGCAACATCGTCACCGCCTGGTCCTGGTTCGGCACCAACATGCTCGGTGTCGGCCTGCACTCGTACGGCTTCATGGACTCGGCGCTCTTCTGGCTCATCGTGTTCGTCCTGACCCAGCTCGGACTGATCGGCCTCGGGCTCCTGCCGCCGTCCCGCTGGCGCAGCCACCAGGCGGCCGGAGGTGCCCCGGAGCCCGGTCACGCGACCGGCTGAGCGCACGATGAGCGCTCGCTGCCGGCCTCTCGCACGCGATGCGCCGACACCGCGCCGCCGCGCCGGCCGCGCCGGCCGCGCCGGAGGCGGCCGCCGCGCCGGGGGCGTAGACTGCCGTCCGGTCCGCCAAGCTCTTCGCTGTCCGGTCTGCCGTTCGATCCGCCGTCCGGTCCGCCGTCCACTCACGGCGGCGCTGGCGGTGCTCGCCGTCTGCCTGTCCAGCCCGGCAGCGGACGGCGCCGCGGCTCCCGGTGCGACGGCGCGGCCCGACTCCAGCGCGACGCAGGCCGGGATCGGCGGGGTACACAAGCGCCAGCTACACTCGCGACTCCTGCCGCCTCGCCTGGTGGCCGGCCGCTTCGTCTTCCTGCCCACCATCACCTATCGCTCGGAGACCAGCTTCGGTCTGGGCGGCGAGCTGGCGCACACCTACCGCTGGCCCGGCAGTCACCCGGACGCGCGCGACTCCGACATCCGCCTGCGCGGGCGCCGGACGCTCAACGGGCACACGGAGGCCGAGCTGACCGCCAGCGTCTACAGCTGCCGCGGCTGCCTGTCGCTGAAGACGAAACTGCGCTTCACCGACCTGCCGCTGCGCTTCTACGGCATCGGGCGTGACACCCCGGAGTCGAACGAGGAGGTCTACCGCCCCCAGAGCCTCCTCTACTACGTGGAGGTGCTGCACCCCCTCGCACCCCACCTGCGTCTGGGACTGCGCTACGAGATCGAGAACCAGGGGCTGCGCCGGGTCGAGTCCGGCGGGCTGCTGGCGACAGACGCCATCCGCGGCACCGAGAAGGGTCGCGCCGCCGGCGCCGGTCTGCTCGCCGACTGGGACACCCGCGATCATCGCTACGCGCCGCGGCATGGTATGTATCACCAGGTCTTCGCGCTCGTATTCGACGAGGCGCTCGGCAGCGACTACGACTTCAACAACTACAACCTCGACCTGCGCTGGTACGACGCGATCGGCTCGGCGGGTGTCCTGGCGACGCAGCTCTTCTGCTACGCGGCGCGCGGGCAGCCGCCCTTCTGGCGTCTGGCGGCCCTCGGTGGCCGCGCCCATTCACGCGGCTACCGGCGGGGGCGCTACCTCGATCACGTCCTCGTCGCTGGTCAGCTCGAGTTCCGGACGCCGCTCTACCATCGACTCGGGCTGGCCGTGTTTGGCGGTTTGGCGGACGTCGCGCCAGCGCCTTCCCGGCTGCGGCTCGCCGATGTCCGGCCCACCGTGGGCGGCGGCCTGCGCGTCCGCGTCGCCAGCTCCGGCCTGCGGGCGCGCCTCGACGTGGCGGCCGGGGCCGAAGGCGTCGAGCTCGATTTCGGGCTCGGCGAGGCGTTCTAGGTCGCCGCCTGGCGGGACACGACCCGGCTGCGCGATCAAGCAGGTGAGAGTGACATGGACCCGATCTATCTCGACTACAACGCCACGACGCCGATCGACCCGCGAGTCGCCGAGGCCATGCGGCCCTACCTCGAGACCCACTTCGGCAACCCGTCGAGCACCCACGCCTATGGTGTGCGCGCGCGCCGCGCGATCGAGACCGCACGCCAGCAGGTCGCGACCTTGCTCGGCGCCCGCACCGACGAGATCGTCTTCACGAGCGGTGGCACCGAGTCGAACAACCTCGCCATCCGCGGCGTCGCCGAGGCGATGCGCGCGCGCGGCAACCACATCATCACCTCCGCGGTCGAGCATCCCGCCGTCTCCGAGGTCTGCCGGCACCTCGCCGGTCGCGGCTTCGAGATCACGGTGGTCGAGGTCGACGGCAGCGGCCGGGTGGACCCGGAGGCCGTGCGGCGCGCCATCCGCCCGGCGACGGTTCTCGTGACGATCATGCATGCCAACAACGAGGTCGGCACCGTGCAGCCGATCGCCGAGATCGCCGCCATCGCTCGCGAGCATGGCATCCCCGTCCACACCGACGCCGCCCAGTCGGTCGGCAAGCTGCCCGTCACCACCGACGACCTCGGCGCCGACCTGGTATCGATCGCCGGCCACAAGTTCTACGCGCCGAAGGGGGTCGGCGCCCTCTACATTCGCACCGGCGTGGCCGCCGAGCGTTTGATGTACGGCGCCGATCACGAGCGCGGCTGGCGGGCCGGCACCGAGAACGTGCTGGAGATCGTCGGGCTGGGTCGCGCCGCCGAGCTGGCACGAACCGAGCTCGAGCGCCGTGCGGAGCACCTGCGGGCCATGCGCGATCGCCTGCATGACGGGCTCCGCGCCCGCCTGCCGGACGTGCACCTGAACGGTCATCCGGAAGCACGCCTGCCGAACACGCTGAGCATCGCCGTGCCCGGCCTGGAGGCGGGGCTGATCCTCGCCGCCCTCGACGGCGTCGCCGCCTCGGCCGGCGCCGCGTGCCACGCCGACGGCGTCGAGCTGTCGGCGACGCTGGCCGCCATGGGCGTGCCGCCCGACATCGCCATGGGGACGATCCGTTTCTCGACCGGTACGATGAC
>JASFRE010000372.1:0-4952 GCA_050115055.1 Candidatus Eiseniibacteriota bacterium
GAAGATCCGCGCCGAGGCCGACCGCGAGCGCACCGAGATCCTGGCTGCCGCCGAGTCGGAGGCCGAACGCCTGCGGGGCGACGGCGAGGCCGAGGCGGCGCGCATCTACGCCGACGCCTATCGCGGCCACGAGGACTTCTATCGCTTCCTGCGCACCCTCGAGTCCTACGAGAAGGTGCTCGGCGAGCGGACGACGCTGGTGCTGCCGGCCGACTCGCCGTTCCTCGACGTCCTGATGTCGCGGCTGCCGGCGTCGAGCCGATCGCGCCGACCGGAGGCGGTGGAGTGAACCGGTGAACGGTCCGACACCATCCCGCCGCCGCTGGGGCCGCCTGATCGCGGTCGTCGTCCTGCTCGGGTACGCGGCCAGCGGCATCTACAGCGTGCAGTCCGACGAGAGTGCGGTCGCCTTCGTGCTGGGACGCGCCGTCGGCCGGGACGTGCTGCCCGGCATGCACTGGAATCCGCCGTGGCCAGTCGGACGCGTCCTGGTGGCGAAGACCCAGACCAGTTTCACCATGCCGATCGGCTACCGGCTGCTCGAGCGCCCGGACGTGTCGCCAATCTCCGATCTCTGGCTGACTGGCGACACCAACATCGTCACCGCCCGTCTCGACGTCCAGTACTCGATCGCGAGTCTCACCGCCTACTCGCTCGCGCACGAGCGCCCGACCGAACTCCTCCGCCAGGCCGGCGAGCGTGCCCTGACGCGTTTCCTGGTCGGCGAGCAGGTCGACGACGTTCTCACGACGCGCCGCCACGACCTGAAGCAGGCGGTGCATCGGCAGGCGCAGGCGATGCTCGATGACGAGGGCGTCGGTATCACCATCCAGTCGGTCAACGTGCGGGAGCTGAACCCGCCCGGGCAGGGGGCGGTGCGGGCTGCCTTCCAGGAGATCCAGAGCGCTCGCGCCGATCGCGAGCGGTTGATCCACGAGGCCCGCGCCGACCGGGCGCGGACCCTGGCCGAGGCGGAGGGCGAGGCCGGGCGACGGGTCAGCGCCGCGCACGCGGAGCGAAATCGCCGGACGACGCTGGCACGCGGCGAGGTCGAGCGCTTCCGCGCGCTCGCCGCGGAGCATGCACGCGCCCCCGAGGTGACCGAGCAGCGGATCTACCTCGAGACCCTCGAGCGGTTGCTTCCCGGCATGGAGACCTACGTCATCGAGCCCGGGCGCGACGGGACCGTCAACCTGCGGATCATCCGCTAGCGAGGCGGACTCACGCCCCCGGCCACGGCCGCGCCCGGACCACGGCAACGGCGACCGGGGCTCCCGCGGAGCCGGTCCCGGACGATGCTGGCTTGCTCGATGGCACCGTCCGGCGTTCTCCGAGAAGCCCCGGCCGCCGCTGCCGGGTCACACACGCTTCGCGCACAACCTCCCTAGAGCCGGCTCATCCCGCCGTCGATCGTGTGATCGACGTAGTGGAAGTGATCGCCGCGATCGACCGGCGCCACCATGCGCACGTCGGGTGCGCTGTCGCGGCAGGCCTCGATCACCTCGACGTACTGCCAGCTCGCGTCCCCGCCGTGGATCGGGATGAAGACGCGCGGCTCGAGTGCCGCGAGCGCGTACCGGATGCCCATCTTCACTGCCACCTGGTCCCGGAACCGGCAACCGGTCGACGGCAGCAGGGCGATGTCCGGCCGGAACCCGGCCTCGCGCAGCCAGTCGATCTCCGCCGTGTACGGTCCGGAGAAGTCCTGCCAGCGGTTGGCGTGGTCGCCGGCGTGGAAGATGACGAGACCGTCCACCTCGACCATGAAGCCGACCCCGGAGTCGTTGGACTCGATGGTGGTGATCCGCAGCTCATCGAGCTCGCGCGTCTCGCGCGGCGGAATGTAGGTGTCGGGCGACGCACCCTCCGGCTCGAAGCCCATCGCGTAGCGGATGTCGGGCACCACCTCGCGCCAGGAGAAGATGATCGGATCGTAGTGATCGGTATGCGCGTGCGACGCGAAGACCACGACGCGTTCGCCGGCGATCTCGGTCGGATCGATGTGACCGTTGGCGAGTCCGGGCCTCCCGGGAGGATTTCCGTGCTCACAGTCGTCGAAGATCAGCAAGTGCCGGCTGGTCTTGATCGCGTAGCCCGAGTGACCCAGGTACCAGAGGACCGCCTCGCCCTCGGCGAGGGGCGGCTGCGCCGCCAGGCTGCCGGGCGACGGTCCGTCGTCGACCGGTCCCGGGGCGCCGTGCGCCACCAGGACACCGGCGACGTCGGCGTTGCCGTAGCGCCTGGCGAGATCGAGCGGTGAGGCGCCGTCGGCATCGACCCGGGTGAGCGACGCCCCGTGCGCGATCAGGAGCTCCGCGATCTCGGCACGGCCGGTCACGGCGGCACGGTGCAGCGCCGTCTGGCCGTGGTCTGGATCGATCAGCCTGGCATCGGCGCCGGCCCCGAGGAGCGCGCGGGCGAGCTCGGTGTAGCCGCGGGTCGCGGCCTTCAGGAGTGCCGTCTGCCCGCGTGCATTGGCCTCGTCGACCCGGGCGCCCCGCGCGACGAGGAGGCTGCCGACCGCGGCGTGGCCGTCCCAGCTGCAGGCGAGCAACGGCGTGTCCCCGGACTCCGACACGGCGTTCACCGCCGCGCCGGCCTCGATCAGGCGCTCGGCGATCTCCAGCCGTCCGGTCCGGGCCGCGTTCATGAGCGGCGTCCAGCCGCTGTCATTGGCAGGATCGGCAGCCACGCCCGCGGCGAGCAGGCGCTCGACCACATCGAGCCG
This sequence comes from Candidatus Eiseniibacteriota bacterium, assembly GCA_050115055.1. Lineage (GTDB taxonomy): Bacteria > Eisenbacteria > RBG-16-71-46 > CAVPCR01 > CBDCWB01 > JASFRE01. The sequence continues at coordinate 2,729 of JASFRE010000372.1, forward strand.
TTCGCGGACCGCTGCCCAGTGCAGGGGCGTGTCACCGCCCTCGGTGGGGGCCTCGAGACCGAAGCCTCGTGCGAGGAGCCGATCGATCAGCCCATCCAGATTCCGGGCGATCGCAACGTGCAGCAGCGTGGCGCCATCACGGCCCCGGTGGTTCAGGTCGGCACCGGCATCGAGCACGGTCTGGATCACCGTGCTGTCCGCCCCCGAGACCGCGAAGCTGAGCGCGTAGGCGCCGTTCCGGTCACGGCGGTTGACGTCGGCACCGCGCAGGAGCAGGAAGCGCACCATCTCCGGGTGACAGTGCATGGCAGCGACGTCAAGCGGTGTGCTCTCATCGCAGTCACCGCCATCGACCCGCGCTCCGGCATCGAGCAGCAGGCGGGCGATCTCGACGTTGCCGTCGATGGCAGCGATGTGGAGCGGCAGGTTGGCACACCCGACGTCCTCGGGGACGTGCACCTGCGCGGGGTCGAGAGCGAGGAGCGCGGCGACCCGCGCGGCGTCGCCGGCATGCACGGCATCGTGGATCTCGGCCGCCGCGGCGGCGGCGACGGGTCCGAGCGATCCGAGAACCAACAGTACGATGAGTCCCATGCGAGAGGTCATGGCACGATCCTCGTCAATTGTGGGGCCACGGGTTCCAGATGGTCGGCCGGCGCGGCGGCGATGGGCCACGCCAGGCGCGCCGTCCCGCGGGGATCGCGGCACGCCGGCAGGGTCGAGCCGGGCATCGGCGCCGGAGGACGGCACCGGCCCGCGTCGTCTGGCGATGACGGGGGGGCAGCTCGGAGTCACGGCAGCTCCCGGCTGCGGGGGTCCATCTGTCAGTACGGAAGCCAGCCCACGGAGTTGCGTCCGACTGAGGGCCAGGAAACGGTCGTCGCGCAGCAGTGCGACCCGGACGAAGCGGTGCGAGCGGGCCGGCCCGACTCGCCGCTCCGGAATCGCCTTGACACGGCGGCGGACCGACCCGAGCATCGGGACAGGCCGGATGACGTCATGCGGAAGCGCACGCCGCAACGGCGCGTCGCGGCCCCGGCCGGGCCCGCAGTCACAGCGCGTCCGGCCCTTCCATGCCGCGCAGCGCTCGCCGTCCCCCGCACCTCACGCCCGCTTCCGGACCACTCCCCTGAGCGCCCTGGAACCGAGATAGGCGACGATGCAGATCAGGATGATCAGCGGCCCCGAGGGGACCGAGAGCTCGACGCTTCGCGACAGCTCGTAGGAGCCGAGGATGCCGCACGTCGTCGCGGTCGCCCCGATCAGGGTCGCCCGCGTCATCATTCCCAGCAGGCTGTGCGACCAGTGGCGTGCGGTCTCGGCCGGGATCGTCAGGAGCGCGATGGCGAGAATGACGCCGACCACCTGGATCAGGGTCACCACCGTCACCGCGACCAGCACCAGCAGCAGGATGATGAGACGATCCACCGGCAGCCCCAGCACCTCGGAGAACTCCTCGTCGAAGCTGACCGCCTGCAGGGCCCGGTAGAGGACGACGGTGATCACGAGGATCGCCACGTCGAGCGCCAGCACCGCCGCCACGTAGCTCCACGAGGCGAACAGGATGCTGCCGAACAGGTAGCTGGTCAGATCGGGCGCGTAGCCGGGTGACAGCGCGATCGCCACCACCCCGATCGCCATGCCGGCTGACCAGACCATCGAGATGGCGGTGTCGAGCGCCGATCCCAGGCGCCGGTAGGCGACGCCGACGCCGACGCCCGAGAGCAGGCCGAAAAGCGCCGCGCCGAACAGCGGCTGGATGCCGATCAGGTAGCCCAGCCCCACGCCACCGAAGGCGGCGTGCGCCAGGCCGCCGGTGACCGAGGCCATGCGCTTGACGACGACGAACGTGCCCATGATGCCGGCAGCGACGCTCGCCAGCAGGCCGGCGATGAGGATGCGTTCGAGAAACCCGACGCCACCCAGCCACTCGGTCACGATCCACTCCCGGGCGCCGTGTCGTCACGTTCAGCCTCCGCGGGACCGTGCCCGTGCGACGCGTCGCCCTCGCCGTCCGGGCCACCGTGCGGGCTCAGGACGCGATGCGGCACACCGTGCGCCACGAGTTCGACGGGGCAACCATAGATCTCCGCCACCCTGGCCGGGGTCAGCTCGCCGAGGGCATGCGAGAACAGCCGGCCGTTCAGGCACGCCATGTCGCGAACGTGGGTCGAGACACTGCCGATGTCGTGCGAGGTGAGGACGACGGTCATCTGCCGGGAGA
>JASFRE010000373.1:0-4930 GCA_050115055.1 Candidatus Eiseniibacteriota bacterium
TTCGAGCTCGACCTGCGCCTCGCCGTGCCGGAGGGCTACGAGCCCGACGATCAGCTGGTGGCCGTGGCGCGGCAGCGCGGCGCCAAGGTCACCATCACCCACGACCCGGTGGTCGCGGTGGCCGGCGCCCACGTGGTCTATACCGACGTCTGGGCGTCGATGGGCCAGGAGGCCGAGGCCGAGGTGCGGCGCCAGGCCTTCCAGGCCTACCAGGTCAACGACGCCCTGATGGCGGGAACCGACCCGCAGGCCATCGTCCTGCACTGCCTGCCGGCGCACCGCGGCGAGGAGATCACCGACGAGGTGATCGAGGGGCCGCGCTCCCGCATCTTCCTGCAGGCGGAGAACCGCCTGCACGCCCAGAAGGGCCTGCTCGTGACCCTGATGGCCTCCTGAGCGCACCGGGCCCGGGCCGCCTCGCGGGGCGCGGCCCGGCGGTCCGCTGGCGCGGGAGCATGGTGGCAGCTCGATGCCGGCGACCGCATGCACCCTCCGACGGCTCCTGACGCTGGCGCTCGCCGGCGTCTGCGTGGCAAGCGCCTGCGCGCGGAAGGGCCTGCCACCCGGCGGCCCTCGGGACGAGGAGCCGCCCGAGGTCGTCGCCACCGTCCCCGACTCGGGGGCGGTGCGCGTGGCGCTCGACGCGCCGCTCGAGATCGAGTTCTCCGAGTCGATGACCCGCACCTCGGTCGTCGACTGGGTGCTCCTGTCACCGCCCCGCGACTTCGGCGAGCGCTCCTGGAGCGGCAACCGTTTCCGGCTCTCCGGCGGCGAGGACCTGCGCCCGCACACCACCTACACCGTGGTCGTGGGCACCGGTTGCCGCGACGCGCGCGAGCGCAATCCGATGACCGCGCCCTATACCTTCGTCTTCGCGACCGGGGATTCGATCGATCAGGGGCGCATCGAGGGCCGCCTGCTCGCCAAGGGGCAGCCGGCGCATGGCACCATGGTCTGGGCGATCGACGTCGATCTCGCCGCCACCCGCCCGGACACCGTGCTGCCCGACTACATCGCCCAGGCCGCCGCCGACTCGACCTACGTCCTCCTGGGCCTGCGCCCCGGGCGACACTACCGGGTCGCCGCTCACTACGATGCCAATCGCGACCGGGAGTTCGACGCGGCCACCGAGTTCCTGGCCGACTATCCCGATACCCTGTGGCTGGATCCTGGCTCGCCGCACCTCGACGGCATCGATATCGACTACCGGGACCCGGAGGCGCCGGGCACGATCGCCGGCACGGTGATCGACTCGACACGTGCGGCGCTCCGGCGCGCCGCTGCCCGGATCGCCGCTGCCGCCGCCGACTCGGCGCGCGCCGCGGCGGCGGCCGGCGACAGTGCCGGCGCCGGGATTGCAGCGGCAGATCGCCTGGCCGGCGCGGTCGCCGCCGACAGCCTCGCCACGGCGCTCTCCAGCGCCGACTCGGCGGCAGCCGGAACGGCCGCCGCGGTGGCTCCCGACAGCCTCTTGGCGGCCATCGTGCGCGCCTGGCCGCTCGTCATGGCGATGACCGCGACGCCGGACGGTGACTCGGTGCAGGCGGTGGTCACCGACACCACCCGGCTGGCGACCACCGTTGCCGACACCCTCGGCGCCTTCGCGCTGCGGCAGCTCGACCCGGGTTACTGGCGGGTCGAGGCCTTCCTCGATCGCGACGACGATCGGCGCTATGATGCCGGCGAGCCCCGCGCGGGCCCCGTCGACTCGGTACGGGTCATCCCGCTCGAAACGACCGATGAGGTCCTGCTCATCCTGCGCGACGTGGACTCCAGCGACCGGGAGGAGTGAACATGTTCGAAGGTGCCAGCGCCGCACTGGTGACGCCGTTCCGGGACGGCAACGTCGATCTCGAGGCGGTCCGCCGCATCTGTCGCCACCTGCTCGATGGGGGCCTGGACGGGATCGTCCCGGTCGGCTGCACCGGGGAGGCCGCGACGTTGACCCTCGACGAGCGCCGCCAGGTGCTCGAGACGGTGCTCGACGAGGTCCGTGGGCGCGCCTTCGTGCTGGCCGGCACGGGCTCCAACGCGACCGCCGTCACCATCGAGACCACCCGCATGGCGGCCGAGGTCGGGGTCGACGGTGCCATGCTGATCACGCCCTACTACAACAAGCCGACGCCGGACGGCCTGTTCGCGCACTATGCCGCCGTCGCCGATGCCGTCGAGCTGCCGCTCGTGCTCTACAACGTGCCGGGACGCACGGGGCTGCGCATGAGTCCCGAGACCGTCGCGCGACTGGCGACGATCGACCGCGTCGTCGCCATCAAGGAGGCCTGTGGCTCGGTCGACCAGGTCTCCGAGGTCCTCGAGTGCTGCGACCTGACGGTGCTGTCGGGCGATGACTCGCTCACCCTGCCGATGATGGCGGTCGGCGCGCGTGGCGTGATCTCCGTCGTCGCCAATCCCTATCCGGTCGAGGTCAAGGCGATGGTCGACGCCGTCGCGACGTCCGACCTGGCGACGGCCAGGACCCTGCACCACCGGCTCTACCCGCTCATCCGGGCCATGTTCGTGGAGACCAACCCCGGGCCGGTCAAGTTCGCGATGAGCCGGCTCGGTCTGTGCGCCAACGAGCTCCGGCTGCCTCTCGTGCCGATCTCGGCCGCTGCGGAGAGGGTGGTCACGGAGACCTGCGTCGCCTTCGAGGGCAGCGTGACCTCGGTCACCTGAGCGGTCGCCGCGCGCGAGCGTGACGAGCGGGGAGGGCTGAGCCGGCATGGCAGTGACGCCGATTCCGGTCTGCGTGGCCGGCGCCGCCGGGCGCATGGGCCATGGCATCGCCACGGCGGTGCTCGCGGCGGTCGACCTCGAGCTGGTGGGCCTCCTGGTCGAGGCGGATGATCCCCGGGCGGGGCGTCCCCTCGCCGGGCTCGACACACCGCTGGCCGCGACCGCCGACCTCGAGGCGCTGCTGGCGCCGGGCCGGGTGCTGGTCGACTTCACTGCGCCGGCTGCCACCGCGACGCTGGTCACCGCCGCGGCGCGCCATGCCTGTCCGTTCGTCAGCGGTGCGACGGCGCTCGCCGCCGCCGATCAGGCGGCGCTGGAGCAGGCGGCGCGCTCGATCCCCGTCCTGCACGCGCCCAACATGAGCCGTGGCATCGAGGTCCTCGGACAGCTGCTGGCGCGCGCGGCGGCGGTGCTCGAGGACTTCGATCTCGAGATCGTCGAGCGGCATCACCGCCGCAAGGCCGACGCGCCGAGCGGCACGGCGCTCCGCCTGGCCGGCATCGCCGCCCGCGCCCGCCGCCAGGGCGAGCCGACCCTCGAGCACGGCCGCGCGGGGCGCACCGACGGCGGCCGGCGGGACGGCACGATCGGCGTCCACGCCCTGCGAGGCGGCGACTGGGTCGGCGAGCACGACGTCCTGCTGGCCGGTCCAGGCGAGACCCTCGAGCTGCGCCACCGGGCCGAGAGCCGGGCGGTGTTCGCCGCCGGCACCCTGGCCTGCGTCCGCTTCGTGGCCGTCGCGGCGCCCGGCCGCTACGGCATGGCAGACGTCTTGCAGGTCTGAGGACGACGAGGCGCGGCGCCGTCGCACCCCGACCCGCCGGCGGCGCCGGCCGGCCGTGCCCCGGGCGCCGGAACCACGCCTGCCGCTGACCGGTAATTCACTCCGTGGCCGGCGCTTCCGGTGTGTAGAATCGACTGGAGGTGGCGCCCCGCGGCCGCCAGCCGCCCTCCCGTCGAGACCTCCCCCCGAGCGACCGATGGTGCGATTCGACTGCCCGGACCACCGCTCTCTGCGCGCCCGCCGGCACCCGGCGCGGGGCATTCGACCCGCTGGCCTGGCGGTCACCGGACTTCTGGCCGCCAGCCTGTTGACGGCCGGCGTCGGTCCGGCCGCGGCGCAGACCCTCTTCGGTCAGAACAAGATCCAGTACTCCGACTTCCAGTGGCAGGTCATGAAGACGCCCCACATCGACCTGCACTTCTATCCGGAGGAGCGCGAGGTCGCGCGCTGGGTGGCCGAGGTCGGCGAGGAAGCGGCATCCGAGTTCGAGTCGGCGATGGGCATCGAGCTGCACAAGCCGATCCCCTTCATGCTCTACGCCAGTCCGCACGCCTTCCAGCAGACCAACGTCTCGCCCTACCTGATCTCGGAATCGGTGGGCGGGCTCACCGAGCTCATCAAGGGTCGCGTCCTGGTGCCGCACAACGGCTCCTACTACAAGCTGCGCTGGGTCGTGCGCCACGAGCTCGTGCACGCCATCATGCTCGAGAAGATCAGTCAGGTACTGCGCGAGCACAAGAAGACGCGCTACACCTATCCGCCGCTCTGGTACGTCGAGGGTCTCGCTGAGTTCCTGTCCAGCGAGTGGGACGCCCGTGCCGACATGGTCCTGCGCGACGCGGTGATCAACGAGCGCCTGGTGCCGATCCCGGAGATGTGGCGGATCAACGGGACCTACCAGATGTACAAGCAGGGCCAGTCGGTGCTGCTCTACATCGAGCGCGAGTACGGTCGCGACAAGGTGCTCGAGTTCCTCGACGCCTGGTGGCAACGCAAGACGTTCGACGACCTGGTCGAGGAGATCCTGGGCGTCACCATCGACGACCTCAACGAGGCCTGGACCGACGACCTGAAGCGCCGTTACTTCCCGCAGGTCGGAGAGCGCGACTCGATCGAGCTGGCCGGGGCGCCGGTCGTCGAGCGCGGGCGTTTCAACCTGAAGCCGTTCCCGCTGCCGCCGCGCCCGGGTGCGGCGGTCACGGACACGACGCCCGACGCGGCGGCGAACCCGGACATGGCGTCGCCGCCGGCCGATACGACCGGACTCGTGTCCTGCGAGCTGGTCTACATGTCGAGCTACGAGGACTTCACCAACATCCGGCTGGCGTCGTTCGATCCGCGCGTCAAGCCCCACGACGGCCCCGAGCCCGAGCTTCTCATCAAGGGTGGCACCACCGAGACCTTCGAGTC
>JASFRE010000374.1:0-4904 GCA_050115055.1 Candidatus Eiseniibacteriota bacterium
CGGTCCGGTTCGGCGCCGACCATCACCCACTGCCGCATCGTGGACTGCGAGGGGGGCGGCGGGCCCGCGATCTGGTGCGACCAGAGCACGGCCACCATCGAGGATTGCCTGTTCTCCGGCAACTCCTCGTTTCATGGCGGTGCCGTGATCCAGTGCACGAATGCCTCGCCGACCATCCGTCGCTGCGTCTTCGCCGACAACACATCGGGCGGCGAGAGCGGCGCCATCCAGTGCAACCTCTCGTCGATGCCTGTCGTCGAGGACTGCGTCTTCATCGGCAACACGTCGTTCCTCGCCTCCGCGATCCGCTGCATCCACGACGCGACGGCGAGCATCACGCGCTGCACCGTCACCCACAACCGGGGCCCTTCGGGCGGCGCCGTGGTGGTCTGCTCCGAGAACGCCATCGCCACGATGACCGGTTCGATCATCGCCTTCGACGAGGCCGCTCCCGCGGTCTCGTGTCTCGACAACGCGCAGGTGCTCATGAGCTGCTGCGACGTCTTCGGCAATGCCGGGGGCGACTGGGTCGACTGCATCGCCGACCAGCTCGACGAGGAGGACAACTTCTCGGCGGATCCGGAGTTCTGCTCGACCGCGCCGGACACCGACATCTGGTGGGCGCTGCAGAGCGACTCGCCATGCATCGCCGGCAATCACCCGGCCGGTGCCGACTGCGGCACGATCGGGGCGCCCGCGACGGCCTGCGGCACCACGGCCATCGAGACCACGACGTGGGGGGCGATCAAGGCGTCGTTCGAGTAGCCTCCGGCTTCTCGAAGCTCAGCGTGTCCATCGGACAGACGGTCACGCAGATGCCACAGCCGATGCAGCTCGACGTCCCGTTGTCGAGCGTCTGCTGCTTGAGGGCGTACTGCATGACCGGGATCCCGACCTGGCAGTAGCGTGAGCACTCGTTGCAGGCGATGCACTTGTCGTTGGCGTGGATGGCGAAGCGCGAGACTCCGAGCTTGGTGTACGCCTTCGAGGCGAGCCCCATGAGCTTGGCGAGCGGGCACCAGTAGCGACACCAGACCTTGCCGCCCAGGAAGGGGTAGAGCGTCACCGGGAGGATGCCGACCAGCCAGACGTCGGCATAGACCCGGTAGAGCGTGATCCCCCAGTCGGCCGGTCCCCGCAGCAGCGCGATGGCGTCGCGCCCCAGCATTGCCACCGTCACCACGGCCGCCACCACGAGCACCACGAGATTCATCGACTCCCAGCGAATCGACACCTTGCCCTTCGGCGCATGGTGCCGCCAGCGGTCGCCGAAGGTCTCGGCCAGCCCGCCGCAGCCGCAGATCCACGAGCAGTAGCGCTTGCCGTGAAAGAGGACGAAGATCGGGATCACGAGGAAGGTGAGGGCCACGCCCCACACGACCCAGACCATGTGCGGCTCGTAGAAGAACGTGTAGAAGAAGAGCGGCCAGGCGTAGATGATCCCGTACGAGCGCCACGCCTGGTCGGCGAACTGCGGGTCCGAGGCCAGCCGCTCGCCGACCCACTGGTACTGGACCGCCCACTGGAAGAGAAACTCGGGGATCAGGAAGAAGAAGATCCACTGGAAACCGAGCAGGCTCACGTAGCGCCAGATCTGGAAGCGGTCGCGCCGGTCGAGGCCCCAGCGCCTGAGCGCCTGCAGCCCGAAGACGGTCATGAGGGCGGTGTAGAGCACCGTGTACCAGAACGCCCACGGTCGATCGAGGAACGAGATCGCCTCGTAGCCCCAGCCGCGGTAGGGCCAGAACTCCTCGCCCTTGCCGTACTTGATGCCGTAGATCGAGTACCAGACGAGGAACGACACTCCGAGCCAGGACCAGCGATTGCCGCGCACCCCGGCCACGACCAGCGTCGCCACCCCGCCGACCGCCAGCACCGCGCCGAGTCCGCGGACCACGGCGGCGCCCAGCGCCGAGCCGAGGAGCGCCGTCACGTCGACCCCGAAGGCCGACGCCTGACCGCCGAAGAGCCACAGGCCGACGAAGGTCGCCAGCGTCAGCAGCGCCGCCGGCCAGGCACGACCCGACCAGTCGTTCTCGAGCCGGATACCGAGTGACTCGAGGAAGCGGACCGGCACCTCGGCACCGATCAGCACGAAGGCGTGATCGGCGCGCACCACGCGTTCCTCGTCGTGGCCGCCGCGGTCGACGGCGAGTGTCGCCTCGCCGTCGCCGAAGGCGGTGACGTTCGAGTTCATGACGAGCTCGATCCGCCCGGCGGCCACCGCCTCGTCGAGGAGCCGGCGGTTGTCCTTGAAGAGGCGCGCGAACTCGCCGGCGCGGTAGGAGAGGACGACCCGGTTCTGCTCGGAGAGGGTCAGTGCCGCCTCGACGGCGCTGTTGCCGCCGCCGACCACCAGCATCTCCTCGTCCCGGTACTTGCGGGGCGAGTAGAGCCGGTGGTAGACGCGCTCCCGCTCCTCCCCCGGCACACCGAGCTTCCGCGGGTTGCCGCGCTGCCCGGTCGCCAGCACCACCTTGCGGCAACGATAGGTCCCCTTCGCGGTGCGCGCCGCGAACGTCCCGTCGCGCCGCCGCTCGAGGCTCTCGAGCGGCTCCGCCGTGCGGACGTCGAGATCGTTCTCCTCGACGATCTGGTTCCAGCGCACCACCAGGTCTTCCTTGGTGGCGCCGTCCAGCCAGAGCTTGCCCTTGGGCGGCACCGTGTCGGGCTCGGCATAGACCCACTTGCCCTCGGGGAAGTTCTCGATCGTGTTGGCGATCCGCTCCTTCTCGAGGACGACGCACGACAGCCCGTGATCGCTGGCGGCGAGAGCCGCGTTCAATCCGGCGGCGCCGGCACCAACCACGAGAACGTCGAGGAGATCGGTCTCCCCAGCATTCGAACCGGCCGCCGCCGGCCCGCCCTGACCATGCCGCTCCCCCATCTCGGGCAACGACGCGATGTGCTCGATGACCTCGAAGCCCTGCGCCATGGCGAGCTTGATGACCGGCGCCCCGGCCAGATCGCCGATGATGTAGAGACCCCTCACGTTCGACTCGTTGTGCTTGCCCAGCACGGGTCGCCGGAGATCACCGTTGCCACTCGACAGCAGCTTCTCGAGGTTGCGCCGGATACCAGCCAGGGCGGTCATCGATCCCCGTCCCCCTCCTGAGCCGGCCCCGCGCCGGTCGGGCCCGACCGTCCCGTCTTGCCGGTCGTGCCCGTCGCCCGGGTCTCGGCCACCGCACCCGGCTCGAGCGCCTCGCCGCACGCCGCGCAGCGATCGGCGGCCGGATGATTGCACGCGCCGCAGTGCGGACACGGGACGGGCGCGCGCGTGGTCGCGACCTTGCGCATCCCGGTCGGTACGCCCTGCGGCAGGGCCGAGACGTCGCCTCGACCGCGCACGAGCAACGCCACGAGGCCGATGACGTTGGCGAGCAGGCCGAACAGGAACCACCGCAGGGGCGGCAGGCCGCGCCCGATCGCGGCGAAACCGCATATCGCTCCGAACACGAGTCCGATGACGATGTAACCGCCGATGAAGAACCAGGCGCTGGTCAGACGGATTCCCGTCGCGCGCTCCTGGAAGAGCGCACCGCGCGCCTCGAGCGGACGGAAGTACTTGACGCAATCCTCGCTCCACAGCTCGCGACAGTGGCCTTCGTGCATCGAGATGTGGCGCCCCCGGTAGAAGAGGGTGATGTCATCGGCACCGATGGGCTGTCCGCACACCAGGCACCGGGCACCGGTGATGGTCGGGGTGAGCCGTGTGCTGTCCGTCGTGGCGACTGGTGCCGACGGCTCGGGGGCAGTGGACGGGCGGGCGGCGCTCGCCGCGGCGTCATCCGGCGCCTCGACCGTGCCGCCGCTCTGCGCCAGCGCCGCGGGGATCGCCCAGTCCAGCGCCGCGGGTGCGACGCTTGCGAGCGGTGTCCAGGCCAACAGGGCGGCGATGGGAAGCGCCACGGCGATCACCGACCGGATCACCGCCCGACGCATCGAGCGGTCCGGGTGGCGTGCGTGCGAGCGTGCCGAGTCGAGCGCCAAGGCTCCCCCCTTTCTCGGGCCCGAGCCCGGACCCGGGCCCGCAGCGCGCGACCGGCCTGCGCCGGCCGACTCACTGCGACGTGGTGACCGACCACCTCCGTGTGCGGGAACCGCTCGGCAGTTTCGGCGACCACGGCGACCACGGCCGCCACGGCGACCACGGCGACCACGGCGGCCACGGGAACGTGCCAGTGGCGTCACGTCGTGCTGATGACGATGACGCCCACCATGCTCCGAAGCGGGGGTCGAGTCGGAGCGGCTACGAGGGGTGACCGATCCTAGCACGACCGTCACGTGATCGTCATGGCTCGAGCCGCCGCCCGGCAGCGCCGTCCGGCTCGGCGAGCGCTTCCAGCTGCCGTCGCGCCGACCGGTTGTCCGGGTCGAGCTCGAGGACACGCCGGAAGAGCGCCGCCGCCTCGTCCGATCGACCCAGCTCGCGCGCCGCGATGCCGGCGCCGAGCGTCGCCTGCGCGTCGTCGGGTCTGAGCTCGAGTGCCGCCCGGAAGACGGCATCTGCCGCCTCCGGCCGGCCGGTCCGCAGGTAAACCCGCCCCAGGTTCTTCTGCGCGGTCGTCACGATCTCCCGGAACAGCACCGGGTCGCCCCGCGTTGCCAGTCGCAGCGCCGCCTCCGCACGCTCGTACTGCCCGGTCTGCAGGTAGACGTAGCCCGCCAGCGCATGCGGCGCCGGATGCCCGGGATCCAGCTTCGCCGCCTGGCGCAGTGCGTCGATCGCCTCCGGGTAGCGCTCCTCGCGGATGTAGTGCCTCCCGAGATCGATGTAGCTGAGAGACTGCGACCCGAAGACCGCCGGATGCAACCCGTAAGGATCGGCGTTGAGGACGACGGTGAGAACAACCAGCGTGGCGCCGGGCAGTGCAAGCGTGCGGAGACGGCGCCATCGACCG
>JASFRE010000375.1:0-4901 GCA_050115055.1 Candidatus Eiseniibacteriota bacterium
CGAGGTGGCCGGGGCGTCCGGCGCCGCGCGCCCCGCGACGTCCATCGCCGGCTGCGCGTCTGCTCGCGGTCCCGCGTCGTCCACCGGCGCGCGACCGCCCGGCGGGGCAGTCACCGCGAGCAGGGCAGCGACGAGCAGCGCCAGCGCAAGCGCGGTCAGAAGGGTTCCAGGTGAACGGCGGGAGGGCGGCACTGGGCAGGCAAGTCGGCTCTTCATGAACATGGGGTTCCGCGTCATCGAGGCCCGGCGCAATCTCGCGCACGACCTTCAACTCTTTGTCGTCGTGAAACTTGGGGAGAGTAGGGGAATCCCGGATGGAGGTCAACTGGAGCACCGCCCGGGCAGCCACGCGTCGGCGCGGGTCCAGGCCCCGCACGGCGCGGCGACCGGCCATCTTGCGGCGTTCAACCCGTCGCGCCGGAGGGTGGTTCCCGCGGCCCGGTAGTGGTTTCGGTCGCCCGCCGGCGCCCACCAGCGCTCCCGCGGCGCTCCCGCGGCGCTCCCGCCAACACTGCGCGCAGCGCTCCCGGCGTCCCGCCGCGGCGCTCGTGGCGCCCGACCAGCGCCCGGCGTCTGGTCAGCGCCCGGCGGTGGCGGTCACGGTGAACGACGCCGCCTCCTCGAAGCCGCCGATCTGGCCCTGGTCGTTGCGCGCCTCGACGAACCAGCGGACGCCGCTGCCGGGCGGGAAGGGCATGAAGGTCTGGAAGGTCGTATCGACGATGCCGTCGACGCGCGTCTCGAGCAGGTGCCCGATTCCGTAGGAGAGCCGGTAGCCCGTGGCACCCGGGACACGCGTCCACCGGAGGAGGGGGATGATCGAGGTCACCGAGTCGCCGGGGGCCGGCGCCAGCGGCGTGCTCGCGGCTCCCAGGCGCACGTCCCCGGCGTCTGCCGTGTCGCCGGCGGCCACTGCCACCTGGTCGACCTCCCGGCCGAGCTGCACGAGACCGTCGCCGATCGCGTAGGCCGCCGCGACCGCATAGTCCCCCGGCGTGACGTCGTCGATCTGAAAGGTCCCGTCGGCGGCGGTCAACGTGGTCCGCCCCTGCACCGGGACCGGCGCCGGCAACTCGTGGAGGGTGTCCGGATCGGCGACGACGATCAGCGACAGCCCGACGCGGATGTCGGCCAGCGGCGCGCCCGCACGGTCGGTGACCCGCCCCCGCACGGCGCCGCGCGTCGACGGCGGACGGGCCGCGAGCGGCGCCAGGCGCAGCTCGACCTCGAGCCCCGGCTCGCCCGCGGGCGGCAGCGGCAGCAGGCCGCCGAACAGACCGATCGGATCCTCGACCGTGCCGATCAGGGAGCCGCACGCGTAGCCGTCGCGACAGGCGGAGACCGGGAGGAGACCGACCATGGCGCCGCCGAGGTCGGTCACCGTGACGCCGGTGATCGAGAACCGTCCCTGGTCGTCGGTGAGGTCCCAGTCGGGCTGCGCGTGGCCGAGCATGAGTTGCTCAACATCCGCGGCGTCGAATCCCCAGATCGCGGTCTCGACCAGCGCCCCGGCCAGCGGCTGACCCGACGCGTCATCGACCACCGTGCCCTCGATGCGCGTCCCGAGCCCATCCCACAGCACGCTGGCGATCAGCCGCACGTCGTAGGTGGCGGTGTCCCCCGCCGTCACGGCGACCGCCGGCGCGGTCCGGGCGAACACCAGCAGGCTGTCAGTGAAGATCAGGACGGAGTAGGAGCCGGCCGCAACACCGTCGATCGCATAGGAGCCGGCGGCATCGCTGACGGCGGTTTCAGCGGCCGCAATCAGCGTCTCCGGATCGAAGAGCGCGATGCCGGCACCCTCGACCGGCGCGCCGTTGCCGGCACGCGTCACGGTCCCCGTCACGGTGCCGTCGGTACCGCCCCCGGTCCCCGTGCCGGTCCCGGGGACCATGCCCCCGTCATCGTCACCGCACCCCACCAGGGCGACGGCGAGCAGCATCAGGCCGAGCATCGCGAGCCGCGTCCGCGTCATCGATTCGCGTCCTCTCTGGGGCGGGCTGCGGCCGTGGCGGGCGGGGCGCCGCGCTGCCCCACCCTGGCCCCTGCTCGCCTACCGCGACTTGCCGCCGCCGGATCGCGACTTGCCGCCACCCGACCTCGACTTGCTGCCGCCGGATCGTCGTGTCGTGCCGCTCTTGCCGGTTCCCGACCGCGACTTGCCACCGGAGCCGCCCCCCGACTTCCACTTGGCGCCCGACGACGCATCGCCCCGCGAGCGTTTCTTGCTCTTGACCGTGGCGGGGCTCTTCGAGCGCGAGTCCCCCGAGCGCGCCCGGGTATCGCGAGCGGACTTAGCCCGCGACGACGGGCGCGAGCCCTCGTCCCGGTAGCGAACGTCGCCCTTCGCCGGCGGCACCTGGCGCCGCGTCTCGATCCGTGCCGGCGCTCGCTCATGCGACCCCGTGCCCGCCGCCGCGCGGGAGCCGCGCCGGCGCCGATCATCCGTCTTCCAGTCGTAGCCGCGCATCGACTTGACGGGCTGCGACTTGTCGTACACCCGCGTCGACTTGGGTGGTGGCGTCCAGCCGACGTCGAGCCGGCGGCGGAACCGATCGCCGAGCTCCCGCCGCTCGAGCGACGACCAGGTCCGGCGGATCGTCCGGTAATGGTGCGGCACGCGCGCGTGGCGCACGTAGACGTAGCGGGCCGGCCAGTCGCACCAGACGCGATGCACGCGACGCGGCGCGTAGCGCCAGCCGAGGTTGATCTCGACCGAGAACACCGAGCACCGGTCGTGGTAGGGGTCGTAGCGGTGGCGGTAGCCATGGCAGTCGCTGCACAGGTAGCGCGGGTAGCGGAACCGCCGCTCGATGTGGAAGGCGACGTAGCCGGTCGCCTCGTCCAGGTCGTCGCTCACCGATCGCAGGAGGTGCCGGTTGACCGTGCGCATGGCGACGAACGGATCGCCCGCCACGCGCAGCCCGTGCACGCTCCAGACCGGATGGACGTCGACGGGCGCTCCCCAGTCGACCCGGTCGAGCTCGGTCCAGGTCGCCGGCTCGCGCCAGCCGTAGCCCTGCCCACCGTCATACCACCCGCCGGCCGGGTGACCGCCGTGGACCGCGTCCAGCGGCAGCCGGCTGGCGACGATGCCCACCAGCTCGATGCCCGGAGGTCCCGAGGCCACCAGATCGTAGCCGGCATCGGCGTCCGGCACGGCCAGCGTCAGTCCGCCCGGCACGAAGCCGTCCTCGTCGGGGTGGGCCGGGAACAGCACCCGCACCCGCCCCTCGGTATCGATGTCGTAGACGCAGACGTAAGCGTCGTCATCGACGCGGAAGCGCACCTCGACCGGGTCGCCGATCCGGTAGATGGAATCGCGCCCGCGATCCGTCCACACCGTCGCCGCGAGCGGCCGCTGGTAGCGTGCATCGGGCCGCAGCGCTCCGGTGTCGTCGGGGACCCAGCCGGTGCCGTCGTCGCGGGGCGCGCTCGGCACCACCGTCGCCGCCGGCTGCACCAGCTCGCCGGCCTGCGCCGCCGCCGTCATCATCAGGAGTCCGGTGACGAGCGCGGCGGTGACTCGTGTCGTTGCCATCAGTGTTGTCCGTGTCGGTTCGCGCATCTCACTTCCCTCCTCTCGGAGGCAGCAACTCCGGGTTGGCCTTGTCGATCTGATAGGCCCAGTCGATGGTGACACGTCCCGGATCGAGCCCGATGACCCGGAACTTGGCGAAGTGATCGTTGCGGGTCCACACATAGTAGGAGTGGCCCTCGATCAGGGTGACGCGATCCTCGGTCGTCCAGCCGGCCGGTGGCGCCCAGTCGAGCGCGTCGAGATCGACGTAGCCGGCGTCCTGCAGATCGGTCAGGTCGTCGGCAGCGATCATCACCGGTCGGCCGCCGGTGCGGCCAAAGTAGACGTCGGTGCCCGTGGCGTCGAACGGCCGCCGCACGAAGGCCGAGAAGTCGTAGCCGCTGAGGTCCCAGTTCGGTCCCATCGAGTCCCAGAGCACGAGGTTGAAGCCCTCGGGACGGGGCGTGTCGTGGACCAGGTCGTAGGACAGCTCGCTCTCGTTGCCGTCGAAGTCGACCGCGGTCACCGCATAGAAGTATGTCACACCGTTGTCGACATCATGGTCCACGAATCGATTGACGCGGGTCGACGCCATCAGCTCGTAGGGTCCCTCGGCGTCCGCGCTCCAGTAGATCCGGTAGCCGTCCAGGTCGGGCTCGGTATTGACGTTCCAGCGCAGCCTGACCTCGCGATCACCGGTCGTGGACACGACGCCGGTCGGGGCTGCCGGGGGCACGGTGTCGACCTCGACGAAGATGGTCTCGTCGTCGTCCTGGTCGATGCATCCGGCGAGCGGCGTCAGGCCCACCAGGACGATGAGCGTCGCCAGGCCGACCGGGGTGCGTCGATGCCTGTTCTCTGTCGCGTTCATCCCACGGTCCTCCAAGATGCTGACCGCGCCGGGCGAAGTCGATCGATCCTCGCAAGCCCTGCTGACGGTGCTCGGCTGCGGCGTCGTCGGGGCCGGGCGCCGCATCACCACCTCGATCTGGCATAGCTGATGCCAGTCGCGTCGTGTCACCGGAGCGCCTGCGCAATCTGTTGGCAGATGAAGGGTTGGCCAGCGGCCTTGGAGACCGGCGGCGGCGGCAGGCAGGGGCGGGCGGCGGCGACGGCGAGGAGGTTCGATCACGGCCTGTCGCAGCATGGCCACGTCGGCGCGGGCGGGCGTGTGAGCGGGTAAGCGCGTGAGCGGGCAAACGCGTGAGCGGGTAAGCGGGTGGGCGGGTAAGCAGGTGGGCGGGTAAGCGGGTGGGCGGGCAAGCGGGTGGGCGGCGGCGATGCCTGGCGGTCCAGGAAGGGCGGGGACGCTGCGGACAGACGGATTCCGGGGCATAAAGACAAAGGCTACAGGGGTACTCCGAACCCGAACTTCGCTCGA
>JASFRE010000376.1:0-4895 GCA_050115055.1 Candidatus Eiseniibacteriota bacterium
CCTCGCCGGCACCCGCCCTCAGCGCTCGCTGGCGCCTGCCCTCAGCGCTCCCCGCCGCCGGCCTCCGGCGCCGTGCCCGGCGCGCGCCCGATGCTCCGGCCCGGTGTCAGCTCGAGGCCCGCATCGGCGAGCGCCACGGCCGCCAGCGTCGCCCCCGCCTTGTGCAGGGTCTCGTCCCACTCGCGCTCGGGGATCGAGTCGGCGACGATGCCGGCGCCGACCTGCAGGTGCGCCATCCCGTCCCGGAAGAGCAGCGTCCGGATGGCGATGCAGGTGTCCATGTCGCCCTGCCCGTCGAGGTAGCCGACGGCGCCGGCGTAGACGCCGCGCCGCTCACCCTCGTGCTCCTCGATGAGCTCCATGGCCCGCACCTTCGGGGCGCCCGAGACCGTCCCGGCCGGGAACGCCGCCCTGAGGGCGTCGAGGCTGTCGAGCCCCGGGCGCAGGCGGCCGCTCACCTCGGACACGATGTGCATGACGTGCGAGTAACGCTCGATGGCCATGAACGTATCGAGGCTCACGCTGCCGAAGCGCGCCACGCGACCCACGTCGTTGCGACCGAGGTCGACCAGCATCAGGTGCTCGGCGCGCTCCTTGGGATCGGCCAGGAGCTCCTGCTCGAGCGAGCGGTCCGCGGCATCGGCGGCGCCGCGCGGCCGGGTGCCGGCGATCGGTCGCACGATCATGCGATCGCCCTCGACCCGCACCAGGACCTCCGGCGAGGCGCCGACCAGCTCGAGGTCGCCGAAGTCCAGGTGGAACATGTAGGGTGAGGGGTTGATCACCCGCAGGGCGCGGTAGACGTCGAACGGGTCGCCATCGAAGGCGCGCGACAGGCGATGCGAGAGCACGACCTGGATCGCTTCGCCGGCCTCGATCGCGGCGCGGATCGAAGCCACCGCGCGACAGAAGCGGTCGCGGCCCATCGAGCTCCGGAAGCCGGCGAGCTCGCCGTCGTGGCCAGAGGCAGCGGTCGCGGTCGTCCGGCCGCCCCCGACCGGCAGCGCCCCACCGCTCCCGGCAGGCGACGCTTGCGGCGCCTTGAGTCGCGCGACCGTGTGCTCGAGGGTGGCAACCGCCGCCGCGTGGCTGGCGCGGGCGTCGCCCGCCACCGGCTGCGCGTGCACGATCTTGACCGTGTGCGTCAGGTTGTCGAAGACGACCACCGTGTCGGCGATCATCCAGCGTGCGTCGGCCAGACCGAGGGGATCAGCAGCGGACGCCGGCAGCCGCTCGAAGCGCCGCACGAGATCGTAGCCCAGGTAGCCGACGGCGCCGCCGGCGAAGCGCGGCAGCCCCGGCAGCGGTGCCGGCCGGCGGGTCCGGACGAGCTCGCGCACCACCGCCAGCGGGTCCGCGGCCGGCATGGTGCGCACCCGATCGCCCTCCCGCACCTCGACGCGGTCGCCGCGCGCCTCGACCGTCGTCGAGGCACCGCTCGCCAGCATCGAGTAGCGACCCCAGGTGTCGCCGCCGGTGACGCTCTCGAGCAGGAAGGCCGGTCGCTCACCGCGCAGGCGACGGTAGACCGCCACCGGCGTCGCGTCGTCGAGCAGCACCTCGGTCATGACCGGCACCACGGGGGCATCACGGGCCAGGCGCTCGAAGGTCTCGATGTCGGGTTCGACCCACATCCGCCCGCGCGCCTACCCGGACCGCTGGTTCATGCCGCCCCAGCGCAGCTTGCTGGCAACGAGGTTGTAGAAGGAGTGGCCCTGCGGCAGCACCAGCACCGTCCGGGTGCTCGCCTTGCGCACCAGGATCGACGCCGGCAGCGGAAACTCGCCGGCCAGGTGCCCATCCAGTGCCACGTACGCGACCCGGTCCGGCGGACCGATCGCCAGCTCGAGGGTCTCGCGATCATCGAAGAGCAGTGGCCGCACCGACAACGAGTGCGGGCAGATGGAGGTCGCCAGCAGGGCGGGGATC
Source organism: Candidatus Eiseniibacteriota bacterium (assembly GCA_050115055.1). Lineage (GTDB taxonomy): Bacteria > Eisenbacteria > RBG-16-71-46 > CAVPCR01 > CBDCWB01 > JASFRE01. The sequence continues at coordinate 1,930 of JASFRE010000376.1, forward strand.
GTCGGCCGCACGAGCGGTCCGCCGGCCGACAGCGAGTAGGCGGTCGAGCCGGTCGGCGTGGCAACGATCATGCCGTCGGCGCGGATCTGCCCGAGCGAGCGCCCGCTCACGGCGATGTCGAGATCGAGGAGATGGGTGGCGGTGCCGGTGTGCACGACGGCATCGTTGAGCGCCGTGCCGAGGACGCGCGTCCCCGCCCCGTCGGGCTCGACCAGCGCCGCCTCGAGCATCGTGCGATGCTCGAGCTGGTAGGCCCCACCGAGGACCGACTCCAGGGTCTCGAGCAGCATGCGGTCCGGCACCTCGGTCAGGAAGCCGAGCGCGCCGAGGTTGACCCCGAGGATCGGCAGGTCGCTGCCGGCCACGGCGCGCGCCGCGCCGAGCAGCGTGCCGTCGCCGCCGAGCACGATCAGCAGCTCGCAATGATCGCCCAGCGTCGTCGCCTCGACGGTGATGACACCGCTGGCGAGCAGTGCGGCCACCTCGGGTACCGTGACGATCTGACGGTCCTGGGCCTCGAGCCAGGCGGCCAGGTCGAGCAGGACCGGCACCGCCGCCGGCTTGTCGAGGTTCGCGAGGATGCCGATGCGCTTGAGCTCCGCCATGGCCGGCGCCTCACTCGCAGCGCCTCAGGCGCGTGGTCGCGGCGTCGCCAGTGCCGCCGCGCTGCCCGTCGCGCCCCGGCGGCCGCCGCCCGCTCCGGCCGCGCTCGCCGCGCCTGCCGCGCTCCCGTCGAGTGCCGCGACCCAGTCGTGGACCCGCCCGGCAACCGCCTCCGGCGTCAGACCGACCAGCTCGAGCAGTCGGTCGCGCGCGCCGTGCTGCACGAAGCCGTCGGGCAGGCCGATGCGCCTGACCGGGGTCAAGATCTCCTGGTCCGCGAGGCTCTCGAGGACGGCGCTGCCGAAGCCGCCCTGGAGCTGGCCCTCCTCGAGGGTGACGACGAGCGGCACCTCGCACGCCACCGCGGCCAGGCGGCTCGCGTCGAGCGGCTTGACGAAGCGCGCGTTGACCACCGTGGCCTCGACACCATGCGCCGCCAGACGATCGGCCGCCTCCTCGGCCAGCCGGACCATGCTACCGATCGCCACCAGGGCCACGTCGGCGCCGGAGCGGACGATCTCCGCCGTGCCCCACTCGATCGGTACCCAGTCCTCGTCGAGCGGGACCCCGACCGCGGTGCCCCGCGGGTAGCGCACCGCGACCGGCCCATCCTCGTGACCCAGCGCCGTGTAGAGCATGCGCCTGAGCTCGCACTCGTCGCGCGGGGCGAGGAGCGAGACGTTCGGCACGGTCCGGAGGTAGGCGATGTCGAAGACGCCGTGGTGGGTGGGGCCGTCCTCCCCCACCAGGCCGGCACGATCGATGGCCAGGATGACCGGCAGGCGCTGCAGCGCCAGGTCGTGGATGATCTGATCGTAGGCGCGCTGCAGGAAGGTCGAGTAGATGGCGCAGATCGGTCGCTTGCCGTCGGCGGCCAGTCCCCCGGCGAACTCGATCGCACAGGCCTCGGCGATGCCGACATCGTAGAAACGGTTCGGAAAGACCTTCTGGAACTCGCTGAGGCCGGTGCCGGTGGGCATGGCGGCGGTGATCGCCACGACGCGCGGATCCAGGCGTCCGAGATCGATCGCGGTCTGCCCGAAGATCTGCGTGTAGCTCGGTATCGAGCTCGACTTCTTCAGTGACTTGCCGGTCTGCGGATCGATCTTGGAGACGCCGTGGCACTTCTCGGCGTGCTGCTCGGCGAATGACACCCCCTTTCCCTTGCGGGTCAGCGTGTGCAGCAGGACCGGCCCCGACATGGTCTTCAGCTGCCGGAGGATCTTGACCAGCGCGTGCACGTCGTGACCGTCGATCGGCCCGTAGTACTGGAAGCCAAGCTCCTCGAACAGGAGGTTGGGCAGCACCAGGTTCTTCAGGCTCTCCTTCATGTTGTGCGCCAGCACACGCGCGGTCGAACCCTTGGGCAGCTTGCCGAGCAGCTCCCAGACGTCGGCCTCGAAGCGCCGGTAGACACCGGTCGAGCTGATGCGGGTCAGGTACTTCGAGATCGCCCCGACGTTGTGCGAGATCGACATCTCGTTGTCGTTCAGGACGACCAGCAACCGCGTGCCGAGGTCACCGGTCTTGTTGAGGCCCTCGTACGACAGGCCGCCGGTCATCGCGCCGTCGCCGACCACGGCGATCACGTGGTTGTCGCGGTCGGAGAGGTCGCGCGACACCGCCAGCCCCATGGCGGCGGCGATGGCGGTCGAGGCGTGGGCCGTCCCGTAGTGATCGTGCGGGCTCTCGGTGCGGACCGGGAAGCCGGAGATGCCCCCGAAGGTGCGGACGGTGTCGAAGCGATCGCGGCGCCCGGTGAGCAGCTTGTGCGGGTAGGCCTGGTGGCCGACGTCCCAGATCAGGCGGTCCCGCGGCGAGTCGAAGACGTAGTGGATGGCGATGGCCAGCTCGACCGATCCGAGCCCCGATCCGAGGTGTCCGCCGGTCTCGCAGACCACCCGGACCATCTCGTCGCGGATCTCCTGGGCGAGACGGGGCAGCTCCGGCTCGGGAATCCGCTTGAGATCGGCGGGCGAGTTGATGCCATCGAGGAGTCGTTCCACAGGGCCTAGCCTCCGCGACGCGCGGACCAGGGACCGCGGGCCGCTGTGCGGGGGACCGGCGCCGCACCCGTCCGGCGCGACGTCGCCTCCGGCGTCGTCATGCGTAACCGCCGAGTGTAGCACGGGCTGGGGGAAGCGTGACACGCACCTCAGCCGGCGGCCGGCGGCAGCGGCCGCGCCCCGCCACTGCTCGCCCGGCGCACGGCATGCCCGAGACCGCGGGCGACCACGTAGTCGACCAGATCGAGCATCAGCTCGCGAGGCCCGGTGGCGGCCGTCGTGGTCCTGGCGGCCCGGCGGGCGGTGGCACCGGTCGCGTGGAGCGCGCGCTCCGCCTCCTCGACGCCCAGGTTCTGC
>JASFRE010000377.1:0-4890 GCA_050115055.1 Candidatus Eiseniibacteriota bacterium
AGGATCAGGAGCGGCAGCAACCGCGGCAAGCTGCGTCGCACGCGTCTCACAGGAGGACCTGCTGGAGGCAACGACGCACCGGCGCGAAGCTCCGCCGGTGCACGGGCGAGGGGCCGAGTCGGGCCAGCGCGTCGAGGTGCTCGGCCGTGCCGTAGCCCTTGTGCAGGGCCAGGCCATAGCCGGGGTGCGCAGCGTCGAGTTCGTTCATGAGGGCGTCGCGCCAGACCTTGGCGACGATCGAGGCCGCCGCGATCGCCAGGCTCCGATGATCGCCACCGATGATGGCGCGCTGCGGTACGGTGAGGGCCGGGATCACCTCGTGCCCGTCGACCAGCACCAGCGACGGGACCCGGCCGAGCGCCTCGACGGCGCCACGCATGGCGAGCAGCGTCGCCTGCCGGATGTCGAGCCGGTCGATCTCGGGCGCCTCCACCGCCGCCACCGCGAGCGCCACCGCGACCTTGCGGATGGCGCCTGCCAGCTCGGTCCGCCGTGCCGGCGTCAGCCGCTTCGAGTCGTCGATGCCGGGCAGGCGCGCTCCCGCCGGCAGGATCACCGCCGCCGCCACCACCGGACCGGCGAGCGGCCCGCGACCGACCTCGTCCACCCCGCACAGATCATCCGCGCCGCAGCACGCATCGTGGCGCGCGAGTGCGCGGCGACGGCGGCGCGCCCTGGCACGCTGCTCCGTCGATCCCGTCCGGCCGGTCGTCGTGACCTCCCACCCGGTCCCCCGGCGGCGCTCCGCGGCACCGCGCGGCCGGACCGCCCACGGCCGGCTAGCGCCGGCTGAGCTCCTGCACACGCGCCGCCTTGCCCCGGCGCTCGCGCAGGTAGTAGAGCTTGGCGCGTCGCACGCGCCCGCGACGCGTCACCTCGACCCTCGCGATGTTGCTCGAGTGGAGTGGGAAGATGCGCTCGACACCGACGTTACCGGTCACCTTGCGCACCGTGAAGGTGGAGCCGATCCCGCGCGTGTGCCGCGCGATGACGGTCCCCTCGAAGACCTGCGTCCGCTTCTTGTTGCCCTCGACGACCTGGTAGTGCACCCGCACCGTGTCACCGATGGCGAACACCGGGAGCTCGGAAGCGGCATGTGCGGCCTCGACGGCCTGCATCGGATCCATGACACATCACCTCGTTTCGTTCGCGTCCGGCGCGCCGCCTTCCGCGTGCGGCACCTCACCGTCATCGAGCCAGCGTTGCTCCTCGGCGCTCAGCCCGCCCTCCGCGAGGAGGGCGCGCAGGAGCTCCGGGCGCCGGGCCCGTGTCCGTTCCAGCGCCTGTCGCCGCCGCCAGGCGGCAATCCGCGCGTGGTGCCCGGAGAGCAGCACCTCCGGCACCCGCAAGCCTTCGAATTCCTCGGGCCGCGTGTACAGCGGGCCCTCGAGCAGTCCGCTGGCGATCGAGTCGCCACTCGCCGACTCCTCGTTGCCGAGCACCCCCGGCTGGAGCCGCGCCACCGCCTCGATGATCGCCATCGCCCCGACCTCGCCGCCGGAGAGCACGAAGTCGCCGAGCGAGATCTCCAGGTCGACGTGCTGCTCGATGAAGCGCTCGTCGACCCCCTTGTACCGCCCGCAGACCAGGACCAGGCGCTCGTGCGCGCCCAGCGCCCCGACCCGGCGCTGGTCGAGGACCGTGCCCTGGGCGCTCAGCAGCACCACCGGCGCCGCACCGCCCAGCTGCCGTTGCGCCGCTTCGAGCGCCGCGGCAAGCGGCACCGGCGACATCACCATGCCGGGACCGCCGCCGTAGGGCTGGTCGTCCACCGACCGGTAACGGTCGCTCGCGAAGTCCCGCACGTTGACGGTCACGACCTCGAGCGCACCACGATCCCGAGCGATCCGCACCATGCCGTGCTCGAGGAACGGCGCAACAAGCTCCGGGAAGATGGTCAGGACCGCCACACGCACTGCCCGCGCGTCCCCTGCTGTCCGATTGCAGCCTCCGGCACTGGCCGGTCCCCGGTCGTCATGCCCCGTCGTCGAGCAGGCCGGGGATCGCCCGGAAGGTCATGCGGCCGGCGTCGAGATCGACCCCGACGATCACCTCCCGGGTCGCCGGCAGGAGGACCTCGTCCCCAGCATCGGTGCGCACGACGTAGACATCGTTCGCGCCGGTCTCGATGATCTGCTCGAGCTTCCCCAGGCGCGGTCCGTCCTCGCGGCAGACCTCGAGCCCGATCAGCTCGTAGTAGTAGTTGGTCTCCTCGCCCGCCGGCGGTGACGCCGCGCGCGGAATCTCGACGAGCCGCCCGACCAGCCTCTCACGTGCCGCCAGGCGATCGTCGATCGAAGCGAACTTGACCAGGTACATCTCGCGATGCCGGCGCGTGTGCTCGACCGTGTAGAGGGTCCGCTCCTCCCCCTCATCCCCGACATAGGCGCTCTCGAGCGCCTCGAACCGTCCCTCGACATCCGTCAGCGACTTGACGACCACCTCGCCGCGCAGCCCGCGCGCCTTGACGATCTCGCCGATGACCACGTAATCGGGGCCCGCCATGGCCGCGTCACTAGTCGAGAATGTCGAGGATCGGCTCGCGCTCGTCGCCGTCCGAGCGCGACAGCGCGAGCAGCGTGCGCATGGCCTGTGCCGTACGCCCGTTCTTGCCGATCACCTTGCCGAGATCGTCCATGGCGACGCTGAGCTCATAGACCTGCGCGTCGGAGCGCGCGTTCTCGGTGACCCGCACGGCGGCGGGGTCATCGACCAGTCCCCGCGCCACGTAGTCGACCAGCTGGCGTCGCCCGCTGCCGCGCAGCTCGGCCTGCCGTGGCGGCGCGCCGCGGCGGCGCACCGTCTTCCCCCGATGCCGGCGCACCATGATCTAGCTCTCCTCTTTCGAGGTGTCGTCGTCGCCGCTCGCGGCCGGCGCCGCCTCGGCATCGCCGGCAGCTGCCTCGCTGCCCGCCGGCGCGTCGGCCGACCCGTCGGCCGAAGCCGTCTCGGCGCCCGCCTCCGCACTGCCGGCCGTCTCGGTGCCGGCCGTCTCGGTGGCGGCCGCTTCCGCAACCGCCGTGGCCTCGCCGGCCGGCTCGGTAGCCGCGGCCGCCGGTGACTCGGCTGCCGCAGCGCCGTCCGCCGCTGCTGTCTGGGCGCGCTTCCGTTCCTTCTGCGACATGCCGACCTCGCCGCGCAGCTTGCGCCGCATCAGACGATCGACGGTCGTCGTTGGCTTCGCACCCTTGGTGATCCACGCGTCGATGCGCTCGGCATCGAACTCGATCTCCTCGTGCCGCGGGATCGGATTGTAGAAACCGACTTTCTCGATGAAGCGCCCGTCGCGGCGCATGCGGGAGTCGGCAACGACCATGTGATAGAAGGGGCGCTTCTTCGAACCGGCGCGCCGGAGCCGGATGACGACCGACATGAGTTGTCTGGATCCTCCCCCACGCCGACACCCGGACACCGTGCCCGGGTCGACGTCGGACTCCGCCGCGGCGCGGGCCGCGACGCTCAGAACGGCAGGCGCATGCGCCCGGCCTGCATCTCCTTCATCAACTTCTGGACCTGACCGAACTGCTGGAGCAGCCGGTTGACCTGCTGCACCGACGTCCCCGAGCCGCGCGCGATGCGCCGCCGGCGGCTGCCGTCGATCAGTCGCGGCCGTGTCCGCTCGGCCGGCGTCATCGACTGGATCATCGCCCGCACCGGCACCAGCGCCCGGTCGTCGACCTGGAGACCCTTCAACTTGTTCATGCCGGGGATCATCTTCATGAGATCCCCGAGCGGCCCCATCTTCTGCAGCTGCTCGATCTGCTTCAGAAAGTCCTCGAGGTCGAACTCCTGCTTCTTGATCTTGCGCTCGAGCCGGGCCGCCTCCTCGGCGTCCATGACCTCCTCGGCCCGTTCCACCAGCGACACGACGTCACCCATGCCGAGGATCCGCGACGCGGTCCGCTCGGGGTGGAAGGTCTCGAGCGCCTCGAGGCGCTCGCCGACCGAGGCGAGCTTGATCGGCTTGCCGGTCACCGCCCGCATCGACAGCGCAGCACCGCCGCGCGCGTCGCCGTCGAGCTTGGTCAGGACGATGCCGTCGACACCGAGCGCCTCGTCGAAGGCGCTGGCCGTACGGACGGCGTCCTGTCCGGTCATGGCATCGACGACGAGCAGGACCTCCGTCGGCCGTGCGCTCTCACGCACCCGCCGGAGCTCGTCCATCATCGTGTCGTCGATGGTCAGCCGGCCGGCCGTATCGAGGATCACCGTGTCAAAGCGTTCGCCGTCGGACAGTGCCTCGCGCGTGATGGCGATCACGTCCGGCGTCGCACCGGGTGTCGCCGCGCGCCGCGCGAACACCTCGACCTCGATCTGCTTGCCGAGCACCTCGAGCTGGTCGATGGCGGCCGGACGCTGCACGTCGGCGGCCACCAGCCGCACCTGCTCGCCACGACGCTTGCCGGCCAGCGCCAGCTTGCCGGCCAGCGTCGTCTTGCCCGAGCCCTGCAGGCCGACCAGCATGACGATGGTCGGCCGCTCCGACGCCCGCACGAGCTCGGCAGCAGTCGCGCCGAGCAGCGTCGTCAGCTCGTCGTGGACGATCTTGACGACCTGCTGGCCGGGCGTGATCGACTTGAGGACCTCGCGGCCGACCGCCTTGGCCTCGACGGCACGCACGAAGTCGCGCGCTACGTCGTAGTGGACATCCGCCTCGAGCAACGCCCGACGCACCTCGCGCATCGACGCGCGAATGTTGTCCTCGGTCAGTTTGCCGCGGCCGCGCAGGCTCCGGAAGACCTGCTCGAGCCTGCCGTGCAGCTCGTCGAACATCGCCCCATTCCAGCAACAAGTACAAGTGAAAGACGTTAGCAGGAAGCCCGGCCAGCGGACAAGCGGAAACTCCGGCGCCGCCGTGGCCCGGGGCCAGCACTGGCCACCACCACGCCG
>JASFRE010000378.1:0-4883 GCA_050115055.1 Candidatus Eiseniibacteriota bacterium
CGAGGGGACGTCAAGTCATTGCTGCACAGGCGGATCTCGGCTGGTCGTTGGCCGGATATATAGAAGAAGTGCAGCACTGCGTCAAGGCGGCGGGGTACGCACACCGACGATCACGGTGACCGACCAGTCCGTCGATTCCGCGGTTCTCGTTGCCGGGGGGCACGCCGGGATGACCATGCGATCCACGCCGTGATCCGTTCCGAGCGGGGCATGACCGCCGGTGGCGCGGATCAGGCTGCCACCGCCCTGGCCAGTGTGCCTTCCGATGCAACTCTCGAGGCTGGTATGACGTAATCCGAGGTAGCGTTGGCGACGGCGGTGGGCGCCGGAGGCCGGTGCCGTCGGCGCCGTCGGCGCCGTGAGCGGCGGCGATGCTCGGGGTCGCGCCACCCGGCCGATCGAGGGGGAACCGTGAAGACCTGGGTCGTCCAGCTGCGCAAAGGGGTCGTCGAGCTGACCGTGCTCGCCGCTCTGCGGGATGGCGAGACGTACGGCTATGAGCTCCTGCAGCGCATCAACCGGATCGAGGGGCTGGCCCTGACCGAGTCCACGGTCTATCCGCTCCTGGCGCGCCTCGCCCGTGACCGGCTCGTCCAGGTGCGGGCGGCGCCGTCGCCCAGTGGACCGCCGCGGCGCTACTACCAGCTCACGTCGCTCGGCCGCTCACGGCTCGGGGAGATGAGCCAGCACTGGCAGGACGTTCGCGACGCGGTCGACGCCCTGCTCGACGGAGGCACGTCATGAACGAGAGTCAGATCGAGCTTCCCGACGATTCCCAGAGGTGCATCGACGCCTACCTGGACGCGACGGACCGCGCCCTGACGCGGGCCGGTGTCTCGCGCAGCGAACGGCGGGCGATCACCGACGAGCTGGAGACCCACATTCGCGAGGAACTCGCGTCCCGGTCGATCGAGTCTCCGACGCGCGCCGAGGTCGAGGCGGTGATCGCCGGGATGGACACGCCGGAGTCCTACGGCCCGGAGTCGACACCCGGTGCCGGGACCGGTGTCGGGCTCGACGGGCAGGCGGGCGCCGGAGCGGTGGACAGGACGGTGGTCGAGCCGGGCACACCATCCGTGATGCCCGGGTCAGTCCGGCCCCCCGGTCGCCGCTCGTGGCTCTCCGTCCTCGCCGCGTCGTGGTTTGCGGCCTTGCTGGGAATGAGCCTGGTCGGTGCCTTGATCGCGCTGATCGCGGCGCCATTCTGGCCCATCGGGTCGTTCCTCGGCGCGATCGCCGGCGCCCTGGTCCTGTGCGCCGCCGGCACGGCGATGCTGGCGCTCGTCCGCATCGCGAGCTCCGGCGGCCACCTGCGTGGCTACGGCCTGGCGCTGGTCGGCCTCCTGGGCTGGCTCCTGGTGGCGCCGCTGCCGGCCTTGATGGTGCCCGGCGCCCCGTTCACGGGCGTCCTCGGGAACCCCATGGCGCTCGCCGTCGCGCATCATCGCCAGATGGCGCATGGCTTCAGCGTCCTCGGTCCGGTGGCCGCGTTGCTGGTGCTCGTCGTTGGCGCGATCGCCGCGCATCGAGCCTGGCGCGCCGACTCGCGCTGAGCCGGCGATCAGCCGTGAACGTGAGGGAGGCGCCGGGTCTCAGGTGGTGCGACGCCGTGTCGGATCGCCCGACTCGTGCACGGCGACGACCCGATCGCGCAGGGCGGCGAGCTCCGCGCGCCGGCGCTCGAGCCCCGACTCGAGCGCCGTGCGCTGCCGGATGTCGACGCGCAGGATCTGCTGCTCCTCGGCGACCTCGGCACGCAGCAGGTTCTGACGCCGGTCGTGGGCACTCCGCTGGCGCCGGGCGTCGACGCGCAACAGCAGCCAGGCTCCGATCGCGAAGACCGCCAGGCCCGACAGGGCGATGGCCGGCGCGAGTCCGAAGCGCGTCACCGCGAGCGCGGTGGTCATCAGGATGACGACGGCACAGGCCAGCGTGATCCGGCCGAGGCGATGGGAGCGGCGGAAGCGCTGGCGCGCCAGTCTCAGGTCGAGGAGGTGCATCTCGCCCTCCGCCGTCTGCCGGATCGTGCGGCTGTCGCGGATCGTCTCCTCGAGACGATCCGACTCGGCGTCCAGGTAGAGGACGAGGACGTGGCGCAGGACGCGCACCTCCCCGGAGGCGTCGTCGCCGGACCGCCGCTCGAGGGCGCCCTCCAGCCGCTCGACCGCGAGCCCGACATCGCCGCCGCGCAGCGCGTCGAGCGCCGCGGTTAGCTCGGGTGAGCGCGGCGTCCAGCGCCCGGATGCGTCGTTCCGACCGCGCTCGAGGTCGAGCTGCTGGAGCGCACGGCGAAGGAGCGTGTCGATGCGCGAGCTCTCGATCATCGCGGTGTCTCGAGACGGAGGGCGACCTCGCTGGAAGTGTCGGACGGTCCGGAGGTGTCGGACGGCATCGTGCCGGTGCTAGTCGAGCGTGTAGGACTGCATGGCGACGTGCTGCTGGCCGTCGACGTCGGTCATGACTCCGACCACCTCGAGGTGCTTGCCGGAGAAGCGCTCGTTCCAGAGCTCGTCGTCGTGGTCGACGTCGTCGACGACGACATAGCTCCCATCATCGGTCTTCACCGTGACCGCGCAGCTCTCGGTGATGTGGTAGTTGCAGTGGCCGCAGCCGACGGCTCCGGCGACGGTGACCGGGCTCGCCGTGTGCCCCATCGCGTCGCCGGCATCCGTGGTGGCGTCGCTCGTGGCGCTCATCTCGCCGTGGGTGGCGTCGCCCGGCTGCTGGTCGCTCGCCGGAGCGTCACCGGAGCCGCCGCAGCCGACGAGCGTGCCGCCGGCGGCGATCAGGGCCATGGTGAGGGCGAGTCGCAGCATCTGGGTCATCGAAGAACCTCCTTGTTCGGACGGGTGGGGGCCGGGCTCTCGAGCCCGGTTGATGACGGCGTTCCGCCGAGCCGCCGCTCGCGGACGCGCGCCACGAAGTACCGGTGCGTACGCACGTCGTCGGTGAGCTCCGGATGGTAGGAGCACGCGAGTACCGCGTCCTGCTCTACCAACACCGATTGGCCCCGGCAGGTCCCGAGGACCCGGACGCCGTCGCCCACGGACAGGATGACGGGTGCGCGGATGAACACGCCCTCGAGCGGCTCGACGGCGATGGCCGGGGCCTGGACCCGGTCGATGAAGCTGTCGACCTGCCGCCCGTAGCCATTGCGCTCGATCGTCGCCGCGAGCAGACCGAGGCTGGGCTGGTGCGGGTTCCGGACCTCGCTCGCCAGCAGGATGAGCCCCGCACAGGTGCCGAATACGGGCAGCCCCGCCCGGACGCGCGCCACCAGCGCCTCCGCCAGACCGTCACGCTCGAGGAAGCGTAGCATGGTCGTGCTCTCGCCGCCGGGCAGCACCAGACCGTCGAGCCCTTCGAGCTCGACGGACCGCCGGACCAGCCGGCAGCGCTCGCCGAGCCGCTCGATCATGGCGGCATGAGCGGCGAAGTCGCCCTGCACGGCCGCGACCCCGATCTCGAGCGGTCGGATCAAAGACCCGTCCTCGCGGTGTCCGGGCGGCACGGCATCACCAGCCACGGGTCTGGAGGAGCTCCTTCTCGTCCAGGTCGGCGACGTTGATGCCGGGCATCGCTTCGCCGAGGCGCTCGGAGGCCTCGAGCAGTGCCGCCGGGTCCTCGTAATGTGTCACCGCCTGCACGATGGCGAGGGCGCGCGACGGCGGATCGCTCGACTTGAAGATCCCCGAGCCGACGAAGACCGACTCGGCGCCGAGCTGCATGCAGAGGGCGGCGTCGGCCGGGGTGGCCACACCGCCGGCCGCGAAGTTGGGCACCGGCAGCCTGCCGTCGCGCGCCACCATGCGTACGAGCTCGAAGGGCGCGCCAAGCTGCTTCGACTCGGCCATGAGCTCCTCGGGGCCGAGCACCGTCAGCTTGCGGATGTCGTTGCGGACCTGTCGCAGGTGACGGACGGCCTCGATGATGTCGCCCGACCCGGCCTCGCCCTTGGTGCGGATCATCGCGGCACCCTCGGCGATCCGCCTGAGCGCCTCGCCCAGATTGCGGCAGCCGCAGACGAACGGCACCTTGAAGTCGTACTTGTCGATGTGATGCGTGTCGTCGGCTGGCGTCAGCACCTCGCTCTCGTCGATGTAGTCGACGCCGAGCGCCTCGAGGATCTGCGCCTCGACGAAGTGGCCGATGCGCACCTTGGCCATCACCGGGATCGACACCGTCTGCATGATCTCGCGGATCTTCTGGATCGAGGCCATGCGCGCCACGCCGCCCTCCTTGCGGATGTCGGCGGGAACGCGCTCGAGCGCCATCACCGCGCAGGCACCGGCCTCTTCGGCGATCTTGGCCTGCTCGGCGTTGGTGACGTCCATGATGACGCCGCCCTTCAGCATCTCGGCGAGGCCGGTCTTCAGTCGCAGTCCATCGTGCTGGTTCATCGTCCATCTCCTTGACTCAGAGCTGGGGCAGGGCGCGTGCCGGGCGGCGCGATGGACGTGGCTCCGGCTCGCGTGCGAGCCGCCGTCGCATCACGGCGCCGAGCGCGCGGATGCCGCGCTCGATCGCATCGACGTCGGTGCGGGCGAATGACAGCCTGAGATGCTGCTCGCCCTGATCACCGTGGAAAAAGCAGCCGCCGGGCGTGGCGATGACACCGGCCTCGCGCGCGTCTCTCAGGACGTCGCTCGAACCGAGGGCCGGCGGCAGGGTGACCCAGAGGACGAAGCCGCCCTCGGGACGCGTCCAGCCGATGCCGGGCGGCAGGTGACGCTCCATCGCGTCGAGCAGCACGCGCTGGCGTTCGCGATAGACGTCGCGGAGGTGCTCGACGTGCCGGCGGTAGTGGCCGCGCGCGCAGAAGCGGGCGACCGCGGCCTGGGTGAGCGAGCCGGTGTGCAGGTCCGACACGCGCTTGGCGAGAT
>JASFRE010000379.1:0-4856 GCA_050115055.1 Candidatus Eiseniibacteriota bacterium
CCACCGCCTCCCCCGCCACGACCGCCGCGACGCCCGGAGAGCACGCGCCATGACCCTGCCGGAACTCGCCATTCGTCGGCACGTGACGACGCTCATGATCCTCCTGAGCCTCGTCGTCCTCGGCGCGGTCGCTGTCGACCGGCTACCGCTCGCCTTCCTGCCGGACATCGTCGAGCCGGAGCTCTTCGTGCGCATTCCCTACGACAACGCCTCGCCCGAGCAGGTCGAGCGCATGATCGTGCGGCCGGTCGAGGACGCCGTCGGCTCGGTCAAGGGCCTGCGCCATCTCTGGTCGATGTGCAGCGAGGATGGCGGCATGATCCGCCTCGAGTTCGACTGGTCCGCCAACCTGCACGAGGCGCGGGTCGAGGTCTGGGAGAAGCTGGATCGCATCCGCCGCGAGCTGCCCGACGACGTCGGCGACATCACGGTCGGCACCAGCTGGGACTCACGCGATGCCGACACCCCGATCGTCGAGGGGCGGCTCTCCTCACGACGCGACCTCTCGGAGAGCTACGACCTGCTCGAGCGCAAGATCGTACGACCGCTCGAACGGGTGCCCGGCGTGGCACAGGTACGGCTCGACGGCGTCAACCCGCGCGAGGTGCGCATCAACCTGCGCGTCGCCGATCTCGAGCGCCACGGCGCCGACGTCCGTGAGGTCGCGCGGCTGCTGCGCGCCTCGAACTTCGACCAGTCTCTCGGCGAGCTCACCGAGGGCGACCGCCGCTTCATGCTGCGCACGGTGGGCACCTTCACGTCGATCGACGCGATTCGCGAGCTGCCACTCCGCGCCGACGGGCTCAGACTCGCGGACGTCGCCGACGTGGTCTACGAGGAGCCGCCGCTCGAGTACGGACGCCATCTCGACGGCGACTTCGCGATCGGCATCTCGGTCAGCCAGGAGGCACGGGCCAACACGGTCGAGGTCTGCGACGCGATCGAGCGCCGGATCGCCGCCATGAACGACGACCCGGAGCTCGAGGGGGTCAACTTCCTGGTCTGGTTCAGTCAGGGCCGTGAGATCCGCAAGACGCTGCGCGATCTGACCTTCACCGGCATCTTCGGCACCATCCTGGCATCGGTGGTCCTCTTCCTGTTCCTGCGTCGCCTGTCGACCACGATGGTCTCGGTGCTCTGCATCCCGTTCTCCCTGATCGTCACGTGCGGCATCATCTGGACCCAGGGCAAGTCTCTCAATACGCTCACCCTGCTCGGGCTGATCGTCGGCATCGGCATGCTGGTCGACAATGCCGTGGTCGTCATGGAGAACATCTTCCGGCACCGCGAGCGCGGGCTCGATCAGCGCCAGTCGGCCCGCATCGGAGCGCGCGAGGTGTCGACGGCGGTCATCGCCGCCACCCTGACCTCGGTCATCGTCTTCCTGCCGCTCCTCTTCAACAAGCCGAGCGAGATGAACCTCTATCTCGAGGAACTCGGCATCACCGTCTGCCTGACGCTGCTCGCATCGCTGTTCATCTCGCAGACCCTGATTCCACTCGCCACCTCGTGGTTCATCGCGGCCCGACCGCGACCGCGCGGCCGGTGGATGGCCGCGATCGAGGAGCGCTACGTGCGGCTGCTGCGCTTCACGCTGCATCATCGGTGGATCGCACCCGTCGTGGGGATCGGCGTCATCGTCTCGGCCGTGCATCCATTCCAGCGCATCGACAAGAACTTCGATGCCAGCCAGTCGGAGCTCTTCGTGCAGATCCGCTACGAGTTCTCCGAGGAGCTGAGCCTCAACCGCAAGGAGGCGATCGTCAGCCGGGTCGAGGCGGCGCTCGAGCCCCATCGGGACGACCTCCTGGCGCGCTCGATCTACAGCTTCTGGAGCGACCGCTGGTCGCTGACGCGGATCTACCTCGCCGAGGGCGAGGCCTCGGAAGCGGCGCTCGACGGCGTGCGCCACCAGCTACCCGGGCTTCTGCCGGAGATCGCCGGGGTCAAGCTCGAGGTCGAGGAGGAGCACCGGGGCTGGCGCCACGGGGGTGGCGGCCGGCGCATCGCCTTCCAGCTGGTGGGCGAGGACTCCGCGGTGCTGGGGGCGCTCGCCGAGCGGGTGAAGGAGCAGCTCGAGGAGATCCCCGGCCTGGTCGAGCCCTGGTCGAGCGTCGAGCAGGGCGGCCAGGAGATCCATGTGGCGCTCGACCGCGATCTCGCCGCGCGCTACGACGTGCCGCCCACCCAGCCGGCCGAGGTGGTCGGGCTCACCTTCCGCGGCCGGCGCCTGCAGCGCTTCCGGACCGCCGACGGTGAGCGCGAGATGCGTCTGACGCTCGACGAGCGCCGCACCGAGTCCCTGTCCCAGCTCGAGAACCTGCCGCTGTGGACCGCGGAGGGCGACAAGGTGCCGCTGGCGGCGATCGCCGCCTTCGAGGAGCACCCATCGCCCGAGCGGATCCAGCGCGACAACCGCCGCACCAGCGTCTGGGTCGGTGCACGCTACACGGACGGGACGCGCGAGGACCACATGGCCGAGGTCGAGACCATCATGAGCGGCATCGACCTCCCCTACGGCTACTCCTGGACCTTCGGCGACTGGCAGGAGCGCCAGCAGGAGAAGTCGCGCGAGTTCCTGGTCAACCTGTTGCTCGCGCTGCTCCTGATCTTCGCGGTCATGGCCAGCCTGTTCGAGTCGGTCCGGCAGGCGATCGGCCTCATGGTGGCGCTGCCGTTCGCCCTCGCCGGCGCGGTCTGGACCCTCTACGCGACCGGCACCGACTTCGACCAGCCGGCGGCGGTCGGTCTGCTGCTCCTGATCGGCATCGTCGTCAACAACGGCATCGTCATGATCGAGCACATCAACACCTACCGCCGGGCCGGCGTGCCGCGCGAGGAGGCGATGCTGGTCGGAGGACGCGAGCGCCTGCGGCCGATCCTCATGACCGCGGTGACGACGCTGATCGGGCTGGTGCCGATCATCGTGCAGCGCCCGTCGCTCGGCGGCATCTACTACTACTCGATGGCCTTCGTCATCATGGGCGGACTGGCGGTGTCGACCTTCCTCACCTCGATCCTGCTGCCGACGACGACCTCCCTGGTCGAGGACGGCTTCGCCCTGGTCGGACGCGGGGCGGGGGCGGCGTTCGGGGTGGTGCGCCGGGGGATCGCGCTGCCACGGCGCGGAACCGGCCGGCCGTGAGCCGTGGGGCGCCCGACCGGCGGGTGCTCAGGCGTGCGACCGGTGGGCGGGGCCGAGCAGGTCGAGCACCGTCTTGACCGGCGCGAAGACGCTGTCCGGCACCTCGACGAGGACCGTGTTCCAGCCAGCCATGCCGCCGTTCCACAGCCCGGGCTGCTCGAGGACGCGCACCGGGCTGCCGTCCACCGTCTTCGACGCGACCATACAGGCACCGGGATCGGCGAACGCGGCGAGGCGGTGCGCGGCGCCGCGGTGATCGCGCATCGCGCAGGCCATGAAGACCGGGTTGAGGTATGGCGCGGTGCGGAAGCGGCGCTGCTGCTCGGAGTCGTTGCGGTCGACCTGGGTCGCCTCGACGATCTGGACCGACAGCATCCCGTCCGCCGCGCGCACCCAGACCGGCGCGCCGCCCGGCTCGCCCGTCGCCGGCACGACGCCGCAGACGCGCAGCGGCCGCGCCAGTGCCCGGGCGAGGCGCCGGCACCGCGCGGCGTCACCGACCGGCCGCGGACCGCAGGCCAGGGCGGCAAGACCGAGCTCGCGGGCCGCGAAGTGCTCCATCGCCTCGAGCTCGGCGCCCCCGACGGTCGCGCGATCGAGCCGGCTCAGCTGCACACGGACCGTCGCCTCGAGCTCGACCAGGCGGCCGATCAGCAGGCGCTGCCAGTGAACGGATGCATCGCGCAACCAGTCGGGACCGATGTTGTCGACATTGCGCAGGAAGACGACGTCGCCGCCGAGCGCCTCGAGATTCGAGAGCAGTGCCCCGTGACCGCCCGGCCACAGCATCAGGCGGCCCGTGGCGTCGCGCCGTGGCTGCCCGTGTCCGTCGACGCCCAACGTCGCGGTCGAGGGCGACTGCACCGAGACGCTGGTCTCGATCCGCGGGCCGCGGCCATCGCAAGCCAGGCGCGCCGCCGCCGCCTCGAGGTGCTGCACCATCCGGCGCCGGTGGGCAGAGGCCACCGTCACGTGGACCTTCGGCACGACACCGAGACCGGCCACACTCGCCAGCGCCTCGACCAGGTGCTCCTCGATCGCCGTGCGGCTGCCGTCAGCGTAGCAGTGGAATGGCACCAGACCCTTGGGCAGCGCGCCGAAGCCGAGCCCGCGCTCGGTCAACAGCTGTTCGAGGAGGAGCGCCCGATCACCTCCCGCGAGGATGGCGTCCAGATCGAGGTCGCTGGCCAGCATGCGAGTCCTCAGCAGGCCGCTGAAGGCAAATCTGTCGACGTGGGCGAGAAACTCGAGGCAGACGCGCTCGTCGCCGGCCGGGGCGGTACGCAGCCGTTCGAGGACCGCGTCATCGAGCTCGGGGTAACGGGCGCGGACCGCGACCAGATCGTCGAACAGCCGGCTGGCGCCACCGGAGGCGGGGACGAACTGGGTGATGCGTCCGCTGACCGCGGCCCGGCGGTGCGCCTCGAGCAGCGCGACGGCGCGCGCGGCGTCCAGGGTCTCGATCCCGTCGCCGGCCTGGCAGGCCCGGTCCAGCTCGACAGTGGGTGGCCGGCCGCCGAGGAGGGCGAGCTGCGCGCGCACCGTGGAACGGTCGATGCCCACGGCGTGGAGCTGCTCCTCGTCCTCGTCGGTCAGGGAAGCGTCCAGCTCGTCGAAGTCGATCCGTCGCGCGCCGATCGGAGCCATGCAGCATGCCCTCCCAGTGGCCCGCGTCGCGCCGTCACGGCGCACGCGAGCCTGGACCCGATCG
>JASFRE010000380.1:0-4855 GCA_050115055.1 Candidatus Eiseniibacteriota bacterium
CGGCAAGCACCTCGCAGAGCCCGTGGTGGTTGTCCGGAAGCCCGAAGAAGCGGGCGACACCATTGCCACGCAGGTCGGCATCGACCAGCAACGTGCGTGTGTGGCTGCGCGCGCGCGTCAGGGCGAGGTTGCAGGCGGTGAAGGTCTTGCCCTCGTTGCGCGCCGTGCTGGCGATCGCCACCGAGCAGACGTGGTCGAGATCGAGGGTGCGCTCGGCGAAGCTGAGCGCGGCGCTGATGCCGCGGAATGCCTCGAAGGCGACCTCCTGGTACTGGTCCCGCGACGGGGCGCCCGCGGCCACCACCTCGCCGTCGGAGACGCGATCGCTCGACACCGGCAGCAGGGCGCCGGCCCGGCGCAGCCGCGGCACCATGCTGAGCACCGTCAGTCCGGTCTCGCGCTCGACCTCGTGACGCTCACGGATCCGCGTGTCCCGGAACTCGCGGTAGGCGGCCAGCGCGAGCCCGTAGACCAGGCCCAGGGCGAAGCCGACCGCCAGGTTGCGCGGCCAGCTGGGCGACGACGGCTCGAACGGTGTCGACGCGGCGCCGACGATCCGGACGCCGGGCATGATGACCGCCTGGGCGACCTCCGCCTCGCGCAGTCGCGTCTCCAGCATGCGGTGCAGGTCGCCGAGCAGCGCCGCCTCGCGCTCCAGGCGGCCGGTCTCGACCTGCTGCGCCGGGATCTCGGACAGGTTGTCCTTCGACGAGGCGATGGTGGCATCGAGGGAGCGGATCTGGTCGGCCAGCGAGGCCTCGTAGCTGACCACGATCGAGCGCAGCTCGTTCTCGACCTCGGAGATGCGGTCGTCGAGCGCGGTGACGTCCCGGTTCCGGGAGCTCCGTGTCCGCGCCAGGTCGCTGCGCCGGTTCTCGAGCTCGACCAGGCTTCGCAGCAGCTCGGCGATCGCCTGGTTGCTAAGCATGGTCGGGAAGCTCGCGAGATTGCGCCAGCGGTCGCTGCGCGAGCCATCGGCGCCGGTCCGCTCCAGCACGGCCGCCAGCGCCGAGCGCTCGGCCTCGAGCTGGTCGCGCTGCTCCTTGAGGCGCGTGTGCTGGCGCACCTCCTCCTGCGCGCGCTCCTCGAGCGCCACGATCTGGTTGTCGCGGCTGAATACCTCGAGGCGGCGCTCGGCCTCCTCGAGCTGCTTGCCGACGCGCGCCACCTGATCGCGCAGGAAACCGGAGGTCGCCGAGGCCTCGGTGCGCTGGAGCTCCGTCCGCAGACTCATGTAGCTGCGAAGGACGGCATCGCAGAGCGCGTGCGCCGCCTCGGCCGTGCGACCGGTGCCGGTGACACGGATCAGCGCGGCGTCGCGCTGCGGGCGCGTGACGCGAATCCGCTCGCGCGTCGCATCGACGGTCTCCTCGAACGGCTCGATGTCGAGCTCCACGAGACCCTTGAATTCCTCGTCAAGCGATGCCCGGATGCCGGCGAAGCGGAGCTCGTCGCTCGCCGCACCGCGTGCCAGGGTGTTGCCGCTCGCCGTGCTCCAGGCCAGACCACTGCCGTCACCATCGGTCTTGACCTGGTAGCGACCGGCCGCGGCGGCCGGCCCGGCATCGAAGAGATCGAAGACGGCGAACGGACGCACCGTCCGCTCACCCATCGTGGCGGTCACGTGCAGATCGAGCTCGTCGACCACCTGCTCCACGACCGGGCGGCTCTTCAGAATCTCGATCTCCGTCTCGAGGCGGCTGGCCTGACCGAAGCGCTCGAGCACGGCGAGGGCGGTGCCATCGTTGCCCGTCAGCCGCTGCTCGACCAGGAGCAGGGCGCTCGACTCGTAGCTCTCCGGCCAGATGAAGGTCAGTCCGGCCACCGCCGCGACGACGCTCAGGATGCCGAGCAGGATCACTCGCCAGCGCCGGCGCAGCGCCTCGAGGACGCGGTGCGGGCTCGACGGCTCCGCGACGTGTGTGGCCGGCGCGCCGACGACGGGTGCGCCCGCCCCCCGCGTCGGGACCAGCGCCGAGGAGGAAGGCATGTGGGGACCGTTGTGCTGGATCATGGTGCCTTGCGTGGTGGTGAGGCGGGTCCGCATTGCACGGACGCCGGGGTGGAGGGCCGGCGGGGTCGCCGGCGATCGGCAGAGGTCAGACAGGTTCCCGATGGGGCCGGAAGCGAGGCCCGTGAAGACTGCTTGATTCTACCGCGCCGCAGGGCGATCGCGGAAGCACCGATGTCGTGAAAACCGGCGGAATCTGCGAAAACCGGTGAGTTGGTCGGGTGGATTGCCCCAGCCTGTCACGATGCGAGACAGGACTCTGACCTCCATCCGACGGATTGCACCGCCGCACCGCGCGCAGGTGGCAGGCGACGGCTCGTCCGGGATGGTCGCAGCCCGGAACGCAGCTGCGAGCATCTGCCCCTGGCGACCCGCCTCAGGGGCACCACCGTGCGCGGCCGGTCGCCGTCGCCGCTGGTAGGACGGCAGGAGGAAGCCCGGACGCCAGGCGCGCGCCCCGGATTGAGCACGTCGGGATCGCCGATCGCCCGCATCTCGCCCAGCCGCACGTGAACGCCGCGGCAGGCCGCCCGCGCTCCGCCACCCGGGCCCGGCAGCGCTACTCGAACAGCGCCTTGACCCGTCCCCAGGTCGAGGCGCCGACCGGTGTCGGCACATAGGCGCTGTCGTAGACCTTGAGGTCGGCCAGGTGTCCCCTGAAGACGAGACCGTTCGCGAAGTTCACGTTGCTGACATTACGGACGTTGCCGTGCTCGATCGTGAAGGTCTCGCTCATGACGAGCACGTCGTCCAGGTACAGGCTGCCGGTCTCCGTCGCCGCGTCGTAGACGATGTGCGCCCGGTGCCAGACCTCGGTGCTCACCAGGTCATCGCTGATCACCCGCATCGAGTTGTTGTAGGTCAGGCCGATCCGGCGATCCGCCTGCAGCTCGACGCCCATCCAGCGATACGTGTGGCCGCCGACGAACACGGGCATGAGGGCGTTGTGATCGGCGGGGATCTTGAACTCCGCCGAGATCGCGAACGCATCGAAGTCGAGCAGCGCGAGCTCGGGAGTCTCGATCAGGCTACCTCCCGGCAGCGCCGGGTCGATGCCGCTCGAGTAGACACCACCCTCCTCGAACGGCGCGTTCTGGAGCGTCATCTCGCCGTTCATGCCGGTCATGTCCAGACCGTCCGACTGGAGCGGGTAATGAGCGATCAGTCCCGCCTGGCTCGCGAGACCGGACAGCGGCACTGCAAGAGCGAGAATGGTGGCGAGGAGAGTGAGACCCGACAACGGGATCGGTGAAGTGCGCGGGCTCATGGAGACCTCCATGTGCATTGCCATGTCTGCAGCAACGGTCTGCTGTATGCGGACGGACGTCGATCCTACCAACGGAAGCGCGATCCGTTCCTGCAATTGTGGTGGGAGCTTTGTCGGGGAGCCGTCGATACCGCAGCCTTCGGCAGCCGCGGCATTCCAGCCTCACGCCCCTGCGCTCCACGACCGCGTGACCTGCCGGTCGCCGGTTCCAGGCGTCGGGACTGCCGCCAAGGTCCCGGGGGCGCCACGCCGGAGACCCGCCAACGGGTGGCGCCGCCGGCGCGCACCGTCCGAATCCGTGTCGAATCCGCATCGCCCGGATCGCCATCCCTAGGGGATGGGTTTGGAGCCGTGACCGGCGCTGATCCCGCGGCGATCATCTGCACGGTCGGTCGAGACAGGACACCTCGCTTCGCGACCCGCGCCGCCCCGGACCACCGGCCTTGCGTGACGCGGGACATTTGTCTAGGCTGTGCCCCCGCTCGAACGAGGAACGAGGAACGAGCCGGTCCGCGTGCCGGCCGAAAGACAGGAGAGTCGCAGAGATGCCTCATCAGCTGCCGGATTTGCCGTTTCCGAAGAACGCGCTCGCACCCCACATCTCCGAGGAGACCCTCGAGTACCATTACGGCAAGCACCACGCTGCCTACGTCAACAACCTGAACAAGCTCATCGACGGCACCGAGCTCGCCTCCCTGAGCCTCGAGGACACGATCCGCAAGGCGCAGCAGCCCGGCGTCTTCAACAACGCCGCGCAGATCTGGAACCACACCTTCTACTGGCATTGCCTGAGCCCCGATGGTGGCGGCTCGCCGGGCGGCGAGCTCGGGGCGGCGATCGACAAGGCCTTCGGGTCGTTCGACGCCTTCCACCAGAAGTTCACGACCAGCGCCGCCACCAACTTCGGCTCCGGCTGGACGTGGCTGGTCAAGAACGCCAGCGGCGCGGTCGAGATCGTCAACACCAGCAACGCCCAGACGCCGCTCACCGACCGCAGCGTGACCCCGCTCCTCACCATCGACATCTGGGAGCACGCCTATTACGTCGACTACCGGAACGCGCGTCCGAAGTACATCGAGGCGTTCTGGAACATCGTGAACTGGGACTTCGTGACCAAGAACCTGGCCAAGAAGTAGGTATCGACATCGCTGCCGGCGGCGGCGCGGCCACCGACCGGCCGCCTCCCGCCACGATGCACGACCGCGGCGACGCGCGCTGGCCCCACGGCCGGCGCGCGTTGTTCGTCCCGGGCCCCGCACCGATCCGTCTCAGCCACCACCCTCCTCTCCGGGACACGCCAGCAGCACGATGCGCTGCCGACGGGTCTCCCGCCGCTCGAGCTCGACGAGACCGGCATGCCGTGCGAGCCCGCGTGTCCGCTCGAAGTCCTGCCCGGCGACATGCCCGACCGGCTCGGTCAGGAGCAGCCGGCCGCCTGGCCGCAGCGCGCCCACTACCGAGCGCAGCACCCGACCGGGGAAGCGCGTCTCGTGCAGCGTATGGTAGGCCAGGGCGAAGTCGACGCTACCGGCCAGGTCGTCGATCCCTGGATCCTCCTGGCTGGCCAGGCGAGGCTC
>JASFRE010000381.1:0-4855 GCA_050115055.1 Candidatus Eiseniibacteriota bacterium
GAGCCTCAAGATCTTCGCGCAGATGGACGGCGCCCTGCTGATCCGCAACGATGGCGTCATCGCCGCCGCCGGGCGCTACCTGCTCGTGCCGCCCGGTGACTCGGTGACGGTGCGCGGGCGCGGCACCCGGCACCAGGCTGCCGCCTACATCACCCGCGAGACGCGGGCACTGGCCATGGTGGTGTCGCAGACCTCGGGTGAGGTCACGATCTTCGCCGACGGCAAGCAGATCTTCTCGGTCTCGCCGCAGTCCCCGATCTAGCAGCAACCATCGCGATCTCCGGCGCGACCGCGCCGGACGAGCGGCGGCGGGCGCCTGACCGCGGCTCCAGCCCGTGGCGCCCTGATGCGCAACCGGGGCGGCATGCCGCCATCGTAAGGGAAGCACTGTGCCCCGTTGATTGTGTCCGCAGCTCCCCGGCCCACCACGACCCCCACGGCTCGCGCCGCGATCGCCAGTCGGCGGCCGGGCTGCCGGGCCAGGATCGGGAGGTTCGATGAGTCAGCCCGTGTCACCCCAGAAGGCCCCGTACGTCATGCAGATGAAGCCCGGCAACTATGCCTGGTGTCGCTGCGGGCGCTCGGCGAAGCAGCCGTTCTGCGACGGCTCGCACCAGGGGACCGGGCTCCGGCCCGAGGTCGTCCGGATCGAGGAGGCGAGGTCGGTCGCCTGGTGCGGCTGCAAGCGCACCGCGAGCCCACCGTTCTGCGACGGGACCCACAGCCGCCTGTAGCGGCCGCCCGGCGGCGGCGGCGCTGCCGGGCTCCGGCCAGCCCGCCGCCGGGGGGGTGGTGCGGCCGGCCGAGCCTTACGCTGGACTCCCAAACGCTCTATAATGGTGGGGGGTCGAACACCCACCCCAGGGCCCCATCCTGGGCCATCCGGGCCCACGCAGGGCCACGCTGACCACATCGCGCAGCCGGGGTCATCAACCGATCCCGCCCACCCACCGCTGCGTCAGGCACCGGTCTCGCTCACCCGCTTCGACCAGGGAACCCCGCACCACCTCCGGGGAGTGGACACGACATGGCGCATTCCCGCAGCTGCCCGCCTCCCACCCGGCGAGCGCGCTTCGCACCCGGCGCGTCCCGCCTGTTCGTTGTCGCCATGCAGCTCGCGATGGCCACCTTGCTGGCTGGCGACGCCGGCGCCGCGACCCATGCGACGCTCGATCTCCAGTTCAGCGACGCGCGGGTCGAGCTCGTGCCGGGCGACCACGGCCTGCGGGTGAGCTACGACGGCATCGAGCCGGCACCCGGCATGCTCGCCCTGCCCGAGACCGTGCGCTGGATCGAGCTACCGCCCGGGCGGGTGGTGACGTCGATCGAGGTGGAGCAGGTCGACAGCGTGGCGCTCGAGCTGCCAGCGGGGGTCGAGGGCGCGGCGCTGGCGGCGACCGGCGCGGGCAGCGGGCTCGCCCGGATGCCGGCCGACCGGCGGGCCGGTGAGCCCGCTCCGGCCGACCCGCGTGCCGCGGCGGCGGGCGTCGGGAGCGCCGGCGACATGACCGCCACCGCCTGGGCGCGGCTCGGCGCGCAGGGCACCCTGCGCGGTCATCGGCTGGCCGCCGTGCACGTGCATCCGGTCCGCGTCGATCCCTCCAGCGGCCGCCTCGAGCTGGCCCGCCACCTGCGCCTGCGCTACACCATGGACGAGGATCCCGGCGGTCGGGGCCTGACACGCCATCGCGTCGTGCCGTCGATCGAGCGTCGCTTCGACCAGGCGTTCCGGCACCTGGTCGGCGACGGCGCGCTGCCCACGCCCCGGGCGGTCCAGGGTGGCGGCGTCGCCGGTCCGGGGCCCTTCCAGCCCACCTTCCGGCCGACCACCGACGGCAGCCCGGTCGAGTACGTGATCGTCACCTCCGAGGCGCTGGCCGGCGAGTTCCAGCGCCTCGCCGACTGGAAGACCCGGAAGGGCGTGCAGGCCGTCGTCCGTACCCTCGAGTGGATCGACGCCACCTACCCGAACGGCGTCGACCGCGCCGAGCGCGTGCGCTTCTTCATCCGGGACGCCTACCAGAACTGGGGCACGTTGTTCGTGCTGCTCGGCGGCGACTCGGACGTCGTGCCGCCGCGCTACGGCGAGACCACGTTCTACGGCGGCGAGTCGATCCCGGCCGATCTCTACTATGCCTGTCTCGAGGGCAACTGGAACGGCGACGGCGACGAGCGCTTCGGCGAGGGGATCAGCGAGTTCGATCAGGGCGACGACGCCGACCTCTTCTTCGAGGTCGCGGTCGGCCGGGCGCCGGTCTCGACCCTCGACGAGACCGAGCATTTCGTCGACAAGACGCTGCTCTACGAGATCGACGCCCCCGGCGAGACGCGCTACCCGGCCTCGATGCTGGTCCTGGCCGAGCATCTCTTCGGCGACACGCACGGCGCCGACATCGCCGAGAACGCCATCGCCCTCCTGCCGCCGTGGTTCGAGGTGACGCGCCTCTACGAGTTCGCCTCGAGCTACCCGGGTGCCATCGAGCTCACCGACGAGGCGGCGATCGACTCGATCAACGCCGGCTACGGCATCGTCCACCACGTCGGGCACGGCTATCGCAACACCATGTCGGTCGGCGACGGCATCCTCACCAACGCCGATGCCGACAACCTGGTCAACGCGCCCCGCAACTCGATCGTCTTCTCGATCAACTGCAGCTCGGCATCGTTCGACTTCAACACGATCGGCGAGCGGTTTCTCAAGAACCCCGACGGCGGTGCCGTGGCCTACATCGGCACCTCCCGGCTGGCCTTCGCCAGCGCCTCGAACCTCTACCAGAACGCCTGGTACCAGCACGTCTTCGTCGACTCGATCGGCGCGCTCGGCCTGGCCACCGAGATGGCGCGCGCGGCGCTCAGCCTGAACTCGCAGTTCGACGGCTCGCCCCGCTGGAACCTGATGGCGACCACGCTGCTCGGTGATCCGGAGCTCGACCTCTACCGGAACGCGATCGCGCCGCTCGAGGTCAGCCACCCCTCGAGTCTCGTGCTGGGCGGCGGCCCGGTGACGATCGGCGTCGCCTCCGGCGGCCAGCCGCTGCTGGGTGCCACCGTGACCCTCACCATGCAGGACGGCAGCGCCTGGGTGCGCGGCGAGACCGACGCCGCCGGCGAGGCATCGCTCCTCCTCGCACCGGCCGGCGAGGGCCAGGCGACCCTGACCGTGCACCACACCTCCTACCGGGTCTACGCAGCCGTGTTGCCGGTCACGAGCGGCTCGGCACCCTACCTGGCCGTCCACGACTGGTCGATCGACGACGATCACCCGGGCCCCTCCGAGGGCGACGGCGACGGGCAGGCGGACGCCGGCGAGACCATCGAGCTGGAGGTGACGTTGCGCAACACGGGCGACGTGACCGCCACCGGGATCGCCGCCACGCTCACCGCCGACGATCCCCTCGACATGCTGACCCTCCTCGACGACACGGTCTCCTACGGCATCATCACCGCCGGTGGCGCCTCGGTCGGGTTCGGTACCTTCGTGATCCAGATCGCCCCGGACGCGCCCACCGCCTACCAGCCCATCCTGCGACTGGCGATCGACGCCGCCGAGGGCGACTGGTCGGACACGCTGCCGCTGCCGCTCCGCCGTCCGTTCGTCGAGCACGTGGGGCACGAGATCAACGACGACGTGCCGCGCGGCGACGGCGACGGCCTCGTCGAGGCCGGCGAGACCATCCGCTACACGCTCGAGCTCCGGAACTCCGGGCAGGACGAGGCGCAGGCGGTCACCGCCGGGTTGCGGGTGCTACGCGCCTCGGACCTGGTGCCGCACCCGCAGGTGACGGTCGGCGATGCCACCGCCTCATTCGGCGACATCCCCGAGGCCACCGTGCAGGTGGGTGACCGCTTCGAGTTCACGCTCGGCAGCAGCGTCGAGCCCGAGGAGATCCTCCTCGAGGTGAGTGCCGAGGACACCTACGGCCCGCTCTGGACCGAGCTGATCGACGTCATCCCGCCGGCGCCCGTGCACGCCGACTCGATCCAGGGCTTCGGCTCGACGTCGCTCATCACGCTCAAGTGGCGGCCGTCACCGTCGGCGGACGTGCGCGGCTACGACGTCTGGCGCGCCCCGGACCCCGGCGGACCCTTCACGCGGCTCAACACCCACACGGTCGACGGATCGTCGGTCTACGAGGACGCCGGGCTGCCCGACCTGACCCGCTTCCACTACTACGTCGTGGCCCGCGACTCGTCGATGAACCACTCCCCCGCCTCGGCGGTGGTCTCCGCCACCACCAACCCGCCGCTGACGCCGGGCTGGCCCATCGAGCTCGCCCAGCAGGCCGACTCGTCGCCGAACATCGCCAACATCGACGGCGGGACCTACTTCGAGATCTTCACCGCCGCCGACATGGTCTACGGCTGGCACGGCGACGGCACCGAGATCGTCGACGGGGACGGCGACGATCGCACCAGCGGCCCGTTCTCGCTGCGCGGGCTCGACACCGACCGCGGCTTCGGCGCCACCACCGCGCTCGGCGACCTCGAGCAGGACGGCGATCTGGAGATCGTCAACGTCGGTTGGGCCATCGACAGCCTCTTCGTCTGGGACCACGGCGGCACCATGCTCCCGGGCTTCCCGAAGCGGGTCCTGGACGACTTCAACTGGGCGTCACCGGTGCTCGCCGACATCGACGTCGACGGCGATCTCGAGATCCTGTGCTGGGCGGGCGGCGGCGGCCGTCTCTTCGCCTGGCATCACGACGGCACCGAGGTCGTCGACGGCGATCAGAACCCGTCGACCGACGGTGTCATGAGCCGCATCTTCGGGGTCTCGTTCAACTACTCGAGCCCGGTGGTCTGTGACCTGGACGGTGACGTCTGGATGGAGATCGTGGTCGCCGCCAACCTCTCG
>JASFRE010000382.1:0-4851 GCA_050115055.1 Candidatus Eiseniibacteriota bacterium
TTCGCGAGCTCGCGGGGATCCGCGTCACGGACACGTCGATCCGGATCGGCGCCGCCACGACCTTTGCCGAGCTGGCCGCGGAGCCCGCCGTGGCGCGCGAGCTGCCGGCGGTCGCGGCGATGGCGCGCCAGATCGGGGCCGTGGCCATCCAGAACCGGGCGACGCTCGGCGGCAACCTGGTGACCGCCTCGCCCGCCGCCGACTCGGCGCCGATCCTCATGGCGCTCGGCGCACGGCTCGACCTCGCGCGCCGGCAGGGCGAGCGTGTCATGCCGCTCGACGCCTTCTACACCGGCTACCGGCGCACGGCGCTCGCGCCGGACGAGCTGCTGGTCGCGATCGAGGTGCCGCGACCGGCGGCGGGGACCGTGCAGCGCTTCTTCAAGGTCGGAACCCGCCGGGCACAGGCGATCTCCAAGGTCTGTCTCGGGGCCGCGGCACGCCTCGATGCCGGGCGGCGCGTCACGCACCTGCGGCTGGCGGCCGGCAGCGTGGCCGCCACCCCGATCCTGCTCGACACGGTGGCCGCGCCGCTCATCGGTCGTCGCCTCGACGGCGAGACCGACCATGCCGCGCTCGCCACGCTGGTGCTGCGCGCGACGCGAGCCGCCGTGTCGCCGATCGACGACGTGCGGTCGACCGCCGACTACCGGCGCGAGACGCTCGGCCGGCTCGTGGTAGGCTTCATCGTCGGGCTCGCTGGCGGCACCGGGACGGGCGTCACGGGCTGAGCCGGCGCGACGTGCCGTCCTCCGGCGCCGTCTTCCGGGAGGTGACGACCGTGATGGGTCGACCGATCATCACCGAGATCCACGATGATGTCCTCGAGCGCGCCGTTGCACGCTGCCGCGAGCGCCGGATCCTGATCCCCACCTTCGCCGAGCAGCGCGATCCCCGCACCATCCCCGCGCCGGTGCGCGAGCGGCTGCGTGGGGTCGGCCTCTGGGACGTCGACCCCGCCAACCTGTTTCGCATCACCTGGAAGAACGAGCCGGTGGAGCGGGGCGGGCAGTTCAACGACGGCAACTGGATCGAGTTCCCCGCCTCGCTGACCGGCGTCGAGGCACGCATCGTCGGGCTGGTCGGCAAGTACTTCCCGACCGGCTCGCACAAGGTGGGCGCCGGCTTCGGCTGCCTGGTGCCACGCCTGGTCTCCGGCAACTTCGACCCGACCGCGCAGAAGGCGGTGTGGCCGTCGACCGGCAACTTCTGCCGCGGCGGCGCCTTCGACTGCGCCCTCCTGGCGTGCGACGCGATCGCCATCCTCCCCGAGGAGATGAGCCGGGAACGCTTCGAGTGGCTGCGGGAGATCGGCACCAGCGAGGTGATCGCCACGCCGGGCTGCGAGTCGAACGTCAAGGAGATCTACGATCGCTGCTGGGAGCTGCGCCGCGACCGTGGCACGCAGATCGTCGTCTTCAACCAGTTCGAGGAGTTCGGCAACGCCATCTGGCATCACCACGTCACCGGCTCGATGATCGAGGAGCTCTGGTCGCGGCTGGCGCCGCCGGGTGAGCGTCTCGCCGCCTACGTCAGCGCCACCGGCTCGGCCGGCACCCTGGCGGCCGGCGATCATCTGAAGACGCGCTTCCCGGGCGTGGTCATCGCCGCCTGCGAGGCGCTGCAGTGCCCGACGCTTCTCCGCTGCGGCTACGGCGGACACCGCATCGAGGGGATCGGCGACAAGCACGTGCCGTGGATCCACAATGTCCGGAGCACCGACCTCGTGGTCGCCATCGACGACGCCCGCTGTCTCCGCCTCATGCGGCTCTTCAACGAGGAGGTGGGACACGCCTGGCTGCAGTCCTGCGGTGTCCCGGGCGCCCTCTGCGAGCGGTTGCCGCTCCTCGGCATCTCGTCGATCTGCAACCTCGTGGCCGCGATCAAGACGGCGCGCCACCACGAGCTCGGACCGCGAGACTGGGTGATCACACCGCTCACCGACTCGATGGAGCTCTACGGCTCGCGCCTCCGCGAGGAGCGCGAGCGCCACGGACCGTACACCCGCGAGCTCGCCGCCCGGCACTTCGGGCGCGATCTCGAGGCGGTCACCACCGATCACGTGATGGAGCTGCGCCACGAGGATCGGCGGCGGCTGCACAACCTCAAGTACTTCACGTGGGTCGAGCAGCAGGGGCGCACCGTCGAGGAGCTCGACGCGCTCTGGGACCCGGACTTCTGGCCGGAGACCTATGCTCAGGTGGAGGCGTGGGACCGGCTGATCCGCGACTTCAACACGCGCACCGGTCTCGCCTGACCACGCGCACCCCGCGCCGGCGCGCGCCCCGCTCAGAAGCCGCTCTCCGGCGCCGATCGCGTCACGAAGCGCCCGCCCGGCACGGAGCACCGCTCGCCGTCGGCGAGCACCGTGCGGCCGCGCAGCAGCACCCGGCAGACGCGCCCGCGCACCCGCATGCCCTCGTAGGCCGAGACGTCGCTCCGGGTGGCGAGCCGCGCCGCCTCGATCGTCCAGGTGTGATCGGGGTCGAAGAGCACCAAATCGGCGTCGGCCCCGGGCCGGATGGCACCCTTCTGCGGAGCGAGCCCGAAGATCTTGGCGGCGTTCGAGGCCAGGCAGTCGACCAGCCGCCGCCATCCTGCGTCGTCGACCGGCCCCACGAGCGTGTGCAGGAGCGCCAGCCGCGTCTCGATCCCCGCGAGCCCCTTCGGCAACTCCGTGAACCTGGCGCCGGCACGTGCTTTCTGTGCCCGCGCGAAACAGCAGTGGTCGGTGGCGACGACATCGATCGTGCCGTTCCGGTAGGCCTCCACCAGCGCGCGACGGTCCTCCGGGCTGCGAAGCGGCGGCGCCACCAGGGCCTGCGCCGCCTCCGGGCCGGCGTAGCGGTCGTCGTCCAGCACGAGGTAGTGAGGACAGGTCTCCAGGTGGACCGGTGCCCGGGCGGCGCGGCGGGCCGTGCGCACCGCCGCCAGCGCACCGGCGGTCGAGACGTGCACCAGGTAGAGCGAGGCGCCGGCGTCGGCGGCGACCTCCACGACGTCGCGCACCGCCTGCGCCTCGGCGGCGGCGGGACGCGAGGCCGGGTAGTGCGCCGGTCCGGTGCGGCCGGCCGCGACCAGCGCCTCGGTCGCCCGCCTCACCAGCGCGTCCGCCTCGGCGTGGACGAGGAGCTGCTGGCGGTGTCGACGGGCGGCGCCGAGCAGGGTGCGCAGGTCGGCGCGCGCGATCGCGTAGCCGATCTCCGAGTAGCAGGTGAAGACCTTGAGGCTGCAGCTGCCGAGTGCGGCCAGTGCCTCGAGCTCGGCGTCGATGCGTTCGGCGAAGTCGTCCCCGAACCGGGTGACGTTGACGTGGAAGGCGTGATCGCAGTGCGCCACGCCCTCGAACTCGGCGCGGCGCGCCGCCAGGGTATCGGCGAGGGTCTCCGCACCGCGCTGCAGCGTGAAGTCGATGACCGTGGTGACGCCGCCGTGCAGCGCCGCCGCGGTGCCGCTCGCCGGATCGTCGCTGGTCCGGGTGCCGGCAGTCGGCAGCCCGAGGTGCACGTGCGGGTCGACCAGCCCGGGCAACACGACGAGTCCGTCGGCCCGCAGGTGCTCGGCGGCGGGCAGCTCGAGCGTCGGGGCCAGGGCCACGATGCGGCCGGCGGCGATCCCGATCGACTTGGCCTCGAGGCCGGCCGGCGTGGCCACGCGGCCACCGCTCACGATCAGATCGAGTGCACGCGGCGCGGCGTCCCGCGGCGCGGCGTCCCGCGGCGCGACGTCCGGCGGCGCGCCGCGCGCCCGACCGTCCGGCCGATCACTCCCGTCGCGTGCTCCGTCCATTGCTGCGCTCCCGCACTCCTTCCGGCGACCGGCGCCGCTCGCTCACATGAGCGCCGCCATCAGCGCCTTGCAGGTGTGCAGGCGGTTCTCCGCCTCGTCGTAGACCACCGACCGCGGCCCGTCGATCACCGCGTCGGTCACCTCCGTGCCGCGATCGGCCGGCAGGCAGTGCATGTAGAGCGCCTCCGGGCGGGCCAGCGCCATCCGTCGCTCGTCGCAGATCCAGTCCCGGTAGCGGGCGCCAAGCGCCAGCGATTCCTCGGGACGGTCGAAGAGATCGATCGAGCCCCAGCTCTTCGGATAGACCACGTCCGCGTCGCGGAAGGCCGTGTCCATCGCGTCGACGATCTCGAAACGGCCGCCACTCGCCGCCGCGTTAGCGCGCGCCAGCTCGAGCTGGTCCTCCATGAGCCGGAACTCCGGCGGATGGGCCAGCACGACGTCCATCCCGAATCGGGTCATCAGCGTGACGAGGCCCTGCGGCACCGACAGCGGCTTGGCGTAGGTTCTCGTGTAGGCCCAGGAGACGGCGATGCGTCGCCCGCGCAGATCGGTCCCGAGGTGCTCACGCAGGGTCATCAGGTCGGCCAGCGTCTGGCAGGGATGATCGACGTCGCACTGCATGTTGAGCACCGGGACGTCGGCCCACCGCGCCACGTCGCGCAGGTAGCGGTGGCCCTCCCCCGGGACCTTGTCGTGACGGATGGCGATGGCGTGCCCGTAGCGGCTCAGGATGATGCCGGTGTCCTTGGGCGATTCGCCGTGCGCCACCTGCGAGGTCTCCGAGCTGATGAAGTGGGCGTGGGCTCCGAGCTGCGTGGCGCCAGCCTCGAACGAGTTGCGGGTGCGCGTCGAGTTGTCGAAGAACAGCAGGAAGATGGTCTTGTGCGGGTGCACGAGGGTCGGCTCGCCGGCCTTGAAGCGGCGCTTGAGCTCGCCGGACAGTGCCAGCAACGCCTCGATCTCCTCGAGCCCCCAGTCCTGGGTCGCGATCCAGTCGCGGCCGCGCAGCCTGCCGTCGAGATCGAGCGTCCGGGGCGGCCGGTCCGGCGGCGAGGCATC
>JASFRE010000383.1:0-4849 GCA_050115055.1 Candidatus Eiseniibacteriota bacterium
TCCACGACAAGAGCGCCGCATGTCTCGAGGAGGTGCTCGCAATTGTCGAGGATGAGGAGCAGCTGCCGGCCGGCCAGATTTGCCGTCAGCGCTTCGCCGACGCTGCAGCCCTGCTGCTCCTTGAGGTCGAGGACCGCGGCGACGGCATCGACCACCGCGACCCCGGCGGTGAGCGGCGCCAGCTCGACGAGCCAGATGCCGTCCGCGAACCGATCCAGCATCCGACCGGCGACCTCCATGGCCAGCCGTGACTTGCCAGAGCCGCCGGCGCCGGTCAGGGTGACCAGGCGCTGCAAACCGACGAGCGTGTCGATCTCGGTCAGCTGCCGTTCCCGGCCGATGAAAGCCGTCAAGCGCTGCGGCAGATTGTGCCGCCCGTCAGGCCCGGCGTCCTCTGCGCCGTCCCCGGCTGCACGCCGCACGGCCGGACCGGACCGTGACACGGCCAGCTCGTCGAGCTCACGGCGCACGGCGACCATGGCGTCGGGTCGCGACCGGGGGTCCTTGGCGAGACATCGTCTGAGCAGCGAGACCAGTGCCTCCGGTACGTCTTCGGCAAGCAGCCCCCAGTCGGGCTCGCGTTCCGTCGTCCGGAACATGGCCTCGAACAGATTGCGTCCACCGAATGCGGATCTCCCGGCCAGACACTCGTAGAGCACGCAGCCGAACGCCCAGATGTCGGACTGACAGCTGACGGGCTGTCCCGCGATCTGCTCCGGACTCATGTAGCCAGGGGTGCCGATGGGGCCTTCCTGGGTGGCAGCCGCACCGGCTTCGCTGTTCGACACGGTCACCTTGGCGATGCCGAAATCGAGCACCTTGACGAGCCCGGCGGGGGTGATCCTGACGTTCGCCGGCTTCAGGTCCCGGTGGACGATGCCGCGCTCGTGCGCTGCCTCGAGCGCACGCGCGATCTGGAGGCCGATCGAGATCACCTCGTCGAGCGGCAGCGCGCCGTCGGCCAGCCGCTTCTCCAGCGTGTCGCCCTCGATCAGTTCGAGCGTCAGGAAGAAACGGCCTTCGACCTCCTCCAGCGAGTGAATGGTGGCGATGTTCGGGTGGTTGAGCGAGGCGAGCACCTTGGCTTCGTGCACGAAGCGCCTGGCCCACCGTTCGTCGAGCGCGGTGGCGGGCGGCAGGACCTTGATGGCGATCGGGCGCTCGAGAACCGGGTCGCGGGCCAGATAGACCACCCCCATCCCGCCGCGCCCGAGTTCCCCCTCGACGAGGTAGCGCCCGATCCGGGTGGCTTGCCGATCGTCGTGCTCGCCGGGTCGGCGGTCCTGCATGCGAAGTCTCCTGCCCGCTGGGATCCGGGCCCGAATCCGGGCAGCAGGGCCGCGCCCGCCCGCTGCCAGCCGGGCCAGTTCATTGTGCCTCGATCTGATTCCCCGCTGCAATCGAATCGGCGGCGGGAGGGGGAAAAAAGTCCGTACGCCGCCGTCTCCCCTGCGTTCCGGGAATGAAGGCGACGTGAGCGAGGGGAGATCCCCGAGCCGCTGGAACGACAACCCCCGAACCCGAACCGGGGAGACAGGCAAGCAGGAGAAAGAACCATGAAGCGGGCGACGACACTCTCGGCGATCACCAGGATCGCGATGGCCACGATCATCACGACGACGATGGTAGTGGGCGGATGCGGTGAGGACCACGGAAACCCGGTGGCACCGATCGATCCCGGCCCCGGGTCCATCGGTGAAGACACGCCCTCGATCTCGCTCTCCACGGAATCGGTGATTTTCCGCGCCGTCCAGAACGGGGATCTGCCGGATCATCAGGAAATCATCGTCACGAACGGCGGTGCTGGAACGCTGTCGGGACTGGCGATCGAGGTCACGTATGCATCGCATGGTGCCGCCACGTCCCCTGCGTGGCTCGAGGCAACGCTGGATGAGACAACGGCGCCGGCGATGATCGTCCTGGGCGTCGGCTCGACGCGCATGGCTGCCGGCGACTATGAGGCGACGGTGCACGTCACGTGTGAGACCAGTGATGCGGCGCCGCGGACGATCGAGGTCGTCTGCTCGATCACCTCGCCGGACGCCCCGCCTCGGATCACGCTCTCGCCCTCGGCGGTGAGCTTCGGCGCCGAGCAGAACGGCGCACTTCCCGAGTCGCAGTCCGTGCGCATCACCAACGGCGGCAACGGCACGCTGACCGGGCTGGCCCTCGATCTCACCTACGACGGCCAGAACTCATCCACCGCCTGGCTGCGGATGAGGCTCACGCGGAGCACGGCGCCGGCGACGGTCGTGCTGGACCTGGCCAGCACGGCGCTGAATCCCGGCACCTACACGGCACGCGTCACCGTGTCGACCGACATGGCCGGCGTCACGTCCCGCACGATCCAGGTGATATGTGTGATCACCTCGCCGTCCGCGACACCGCGGATCGAGCTGTCGCCCACGGCGGTCAGCTTCGAGGCAACCGCCGGCGGAGCGGATCCCGTCGCCCAGAGCGTGGCGATCAGCAACTCGGGCACCGGAACCCTGAACGGTCTCGACGCCGAGATCACCTATCCCGGCGGACAGCCGACCGGCTGGCTCTCGCGATCGCTCGGCTCGACCGTGGCACCGGCCACGCTGACGCTTCGCGCCAGCACCGCCGGTCTCGGCACCGGTACCTATCACGCGACGGTCACCGTGTCCTCGCCGGTCACGAACGACGGCCCGCGCACCGTCTCGGTGACGCTGAATGTGGCCAGTTCGCAGCCGACGACCGGCTCGATCAAGGTCAACGTGGTCACTGGCGGACAGAACATCGATCCCACGGGCTATGTCGTCTCGGTGACCGTGGTGGGTAACCTGGTGCGGACGACCAACGTCAACACCAACGGCTACGTGGTGTTTTCCGATCTGGCTCCTGGCGCGCACACTGTCGAGCTCGAGGATATCGCGGCGAACTGCATCGTCGGTGGGGCCAATCCGCGCACGGTGAACGTGATCGCGGGCATGGCGGTGGAGACGACCTTCGACATCACCTGCAATGCACCGCCGGCGCGCAGGGTGACGATCGTCAACAACATCAACGCGGGTCTGTTTCTCGAGGACATCGTGCAGGTGAAGGTGGCCTCGAACGAGTCATCGGTCTTCACCCGTGACGACCTGCTGACCGAGGACCCGGGGCGTTGCATGTCGCTGCCCGGTGAGGCTGTCGGGCGCGGGCAGTCGATCACGTTCGACGTCGCTCTCGGCGACAGCTACAGCGTGTTCATCGGGGTCGGCACCTGGGACCTCGACAACTACTTCTGCTCGCTGGGGCGCAACTGGTTCAAGCGCACGTACTTCACCGATCCGGGGTGGAACAACCACTATGTGTGGGTCGTGGTCAACGTCACCGGGCACCAGGCCGGTGACTGGGAGTGGGTCGTCAGCGGCTCCTACCTGAACGGCACCTTGAAGGTGACACCGGCCGGTAACGCCGGCCTGCCCTTCCACGTCACCCCGGGGAGCCCGATCCCGTGACGATGCGACCGATCATCGGTGCGGCGAGGCCCCGCCGGGTGACCGGCGGGGCGACTTGCTGCAGGTGGCCGAGCAATTCCGCCGGGTCACCGAGCGCGGCCTGCTCAGCACCGAGACCCAGACCGAGGACCGTGACCTCGTCACCCTGCCCAACCTGCACCTGGTCACCAACCCGGTTCGGGTCGTACGGCCGTCGGGCACCATCGTCACGGCCGAGGTCTCGCTGGGCGACGACGTCCACCACGAGATGGTCGAGACCCTGCTGACGGCGGCCGCGGTGGACGCCGGGCTGAAGGACCCCTTCGTGCTGGTCATGAAATCCATCAGCGCCTGAAGCGACTGGAGGCGGCCATCGAGGCACGGCAGGCGGAGTCGAGCTGAACGGCGGTCGGCGGCATCGCCGCCCATGCCGGCCGGCTCCCCCGTGTCTACTGCCCCGGAACCGCCGACGCTGCGCCCCCGACGCGCGGACGGTCGCCCACCCGAGACAGGACAGGAGGATGGCTCTCATGTGGAAGACACCCGCTCTGGCGGCCTGGATTGCGGTCGTGGCGCTTGCAGCCTGGATGCCCGTGGGCTCGCTCGCCGAGGACGACGGGCCGCACGGTCTCAAGAAAATGATCGCCGTCGCGGACTTCGAGGACAAGGCGGACCAGAGCACCTGGCACTGGACGGGGCCCAATCCGGGCGACGGCATGAGCGACATGCTGACCACGGCACTCGTGCAGACCGGCAAGTTCCGCGTCATCGAGCGCGAGCAGCTCGAGCACGTACTCGCCGAGCAGCAGCTCGGACAGGCCGGGATCACCACGCCGCAGACCGCGGCCAAGCTGGGCCAGGTCCTGGGGGTTTCCGCCGTGGTCTACGGCTCGATCTCCGAGTTCGGCTACAAGAAGGAGAGCACCGGCGGCCGCGTCAAGGGATTCGGCGCCGGCCTGAAGAAGCAGGAGGCACGCGTCGCCTGCGACGTGCGCATCATCGATACCTCCACCGCCGAGATCCTGGTGGCGGAGACCTACGCGTCCGAGAAATCGAAGCATGGTGTCGGTGTCGACACGCGTGAGTTCTCGTTCGGTCATGACTCGAAGTTCGACGAGACGTTGGTCGGCAAGGCCACACGCGAGGTGATCGACGAGGTGGTCGAGAAGCTCACCGAGACCATCGACACGATGCCCTGGACCGGTCGCATCGTCAAGGCGGACACGGACGATCGCGTCTACCTGAACGCCGGCAGCGAGGCCGGTGTCGAGGGCGGCATGACCTTCGACGTCTTCCGCGCCGGTGAGGAGCTCATCGATCCGTCGACCGGCCTGTCGCTGGGCGCCGAGGAGACCCGAGTCGGATCGATCGAGGTCACCGACGTCAAGGAGAAGTACTCGATCTGC
>JASFRE010000384.1:0-4823 GCA_050115055.1 Candidatus Eiseniibacteriota bacterium
GGCGTGCGCGTGGTGATCGAGCTGAAGCGCGACGCCACCCCGGACGTGGTGCTGAACCAGCTCTACCGCTTCACCCAGCTGCAGACGCATTTCGGCTGCAACATGCTGGCGCTGAACAACGGAAGGCCGGAGCAGCTCGACCTGAAGTCGTTCCTCGCCGCCTTCGTCGCCTTCCGCGAGGAGGTGGTGGCCCGGCGCACGGCGCATCTGCTGAACAAGGCGCGGGAGCGGGCGCATGTGCTGTGCGGCCTCGCCGTGGCGGTGGAGAACGTCGACGAGGTGGTCGCCACGATCCGCGCCTCGCCCGACCCCGCCACCGCCCGCGACCGGCTGAAGACCCGGCGCTGGCCGGCGGGCGAGATCGCCGGGTACCTCGCGCTGATCGACGACCCGAACCACCGGGTCAACGAGGACGGCACCTACAACCTCTCCGACACCCAGGCCCGCGCGATCCTCGATCTCCGGCTGCAGCGCCTGACCGCGATGGGCGTCACCGAGATCGGCGACGAGCTGAGGGATCTCGCCGGCAGGATCACCGACTACCTCGACATCCTGCGCTCGCGCGACCGCATCCTCGCCATCATCTCCGACGAGCTCACCGCGGTGCGCGAGGAGTTCGCCACGCCGCGGCGCTCCGAGATCGTCGAGTACGAGGGCGAGCTCGAGGACGAGGACCTGATCGAGCGCGAGGAGATGGTGGTGACCGTCACCCATGGCGGCTACATCAAGCGCACGCCGCTGGCCGAGTTCCGCGAGCAGCGCCGCGGCGGCAAGGGGCTGAGCGGGATGGCGACCAAGGACGAGGACTTCGTCACCCGCCTGTTCGTCGCCAACACCCACACGCCGATCCTGTTCTTCACCACCGACGGCATCGTCTACAAGCTGAAGACCTGGCGCCTGCCGCTCGCCGGGCGCAACGCCCGCGGCAAGGCGATCGTGAACGTCCTGCCGGTGGCGCAGGGGGTGTCGATCGCGGCGATGATGCCGGTCGACGTGCCGGAGGAGGAGTGGGAGGAGCTGCAGATCGTCTTCGCCACCTCCGAGGGCGACGTGCGGCGCAACCGGCTGAGCGACTTCACCAACGTGATGCGCAACGGCAAGATCGCGATGAAGTTCGAGGAGGGCGCCGACACGACGCTGATCGGCGCCCGGATCTGCGACGAGCACGACGACGTGATGCTGGTCACCGCGCTCGGCAAGGCGATCCGGTTCCGGACCACCGATGTGCGGGTGTTCGCCGGCCGCGGCTC
Organism: Candidatus Eiseniibacteriota bacterium; assembly: GCA_050115055.1. Classification (GTDB taxonomy): domain Bacteria; phylum Eisenbacteria; class RBG-16-71-46; order CAVPCR01; family CBDCWB01; genus JASFRE01. Next base: position 1,251 of record JASFRE010000384.1, read on the forward strand.
CACCGGGGTACGCGGCATCCGGCTCGCCAACGGCGACGAGGTGGTGTCGATGGCGGTGATCCGCCACTTCGAGGCCAGCCCGGAGGAGCGCGTCGCCTACCTCAAGATGCGCCGCGCCGTCGCCGGGGCGCTGGAGGAGGGCGAGGAGGCGGACGCCGCGGAGGAAGGCGAGGTCGCCGAGATCGCCCTGCCCGAAGGCCGCTACGCCGAGATGTCGGCGGCCGAGGACCTGATCCTGACCGTCACCGAGACCGGCTCGGGCAAGCTCTCGTCGAGCCACGACTACCCGGTGCGCGGCCGCGGCGGCCAGGGCGTCTGGGCGATGGACTCACGCATGCGCGGCGGCCGGCTGGTGGCCTCGTTCCCGGTCGAGATGGACGACCAGATCATGCTGGTGACCGATGCCGGCCAGTCGATCCGCTGCCCGGTCTCCGGCATCTCGTTCCGCTCCCGCGGGGCCGGCGGGGTGCGGGTGTTCAACACCGCCGAGGGCGAGCGCGTGGTCTCGGTCGCCTGGATCGCCGAGCACGGCGAGGACGAGGAGGACTGAGGGCCGCCTCCGGACCGAAAGGCGATCAGCGGCTATTGGCCCGGCCGGGGAAAGTGTGCTTTGGTGGGGTTTCCAGCGTGTGCGCTGGTTGTCACGGATCGGCGAGGACATCCCCGGTGCTCTTGAGACGAAAGCTCGCGGCCCTTCAGCCTGAGCTCCTGGCCTATGCCAGGAGCCTGGCGCCCGATGGGCACGAGGCCGAGGATCTGGTGCATGACGCCGTCCTGCGCGCGCTGCAGGCGCGCTCGGTCCCCAGGCGCCTCGCCGAGCTCAGGCCCTGGATGTTCCGCGTGATCAAGAACCTGCTGATCGACCGCGCGCGGAAGGCCCGGGTGCAGAGGGAATATTCGGCGGCCCAGGAACGTTTGTCTGGCATCGACTCGGCCGTCGCCGGCGACGTTGTCGAGAGCTTGGTGGTGCGCCAGGCGTATGACAGCCTGGGGCAAACGGATCGTGAGATACTTTGCCTGGTTGACATTCTGGGGCTGAGCTATGCAGAAGCGGCACACGCGATCGGAATACCGGTCGGCACCGTGATGAGCAGGGTGAGCCGGGCACGGCGGACCATGATCGCGCGGATCGAGGACAGCAATATTCGCCCCTTGCGCCAGCGCAGGGCATAACCGGATCGAGATTGGGGATGTTGAGCGAGTCCGACTGGACACTGATCAACGCCTATGCGGATGGCGAATTGCCGGCGGACCGCGCGGCCGAGATTGCGCGCCGGTTGCGGTCCGAGCCTGCGCTCGCCGAGGCCCTGGCGGAGGTCAGGTCGACGAAGTCCCGGCTGGCCGCCATGCGACCGGCCCAGGCGGCCGACCGGCGGGCGCCGACTCTGCGGGTGCCGACTCTGGGGGCGCCGACTCTGCGGGCGCCGAGTCTGCGAGCTTCGCGGCGGCTGGCTGCGGCCGCCTGTATCGCGTTGCCGCTGGCGATCGCCGCCGCCTATCCGGCTCTCTGGCGCAGCCCGGACTGGACCGAGGCGGCGGCCGAATTTCACCGGTCGCTTTCGGAGAACACCTATGTGCTGCCGGACCGGGTGGCGTTGCCGGTGATCTCGACGGCGCGGATCGGCGACGTGCAGGTCTTCGACCTGTCGTCGTCGCGGCTCTATCTCGTCGACGTGCAGAGTTCGCGCGGCTCGGGACGCGACGTCGTGGCGATGCACTACCGCGGACGCAACGGCTGCCGGCTGACGGCCGTCGCGGTCGAGGCGCTGGCGGGGGATCCGGCCGAGCTGCCCGTGCGGCACGAGGGGCTCGGCGCACGCTGGACGGTGGGGCCGATCCATTTCTACCTGCTGGCCAGCGGCATGGACGACGCGCGGTTCCGGGCGATCGCCTCATATGCCAGGGCGGAGAGCGAGCGGCTGAACCGCGACGCGCGGCTGCGCCTGGCGATGCAGGACGCGACCGACCACGCCCGGCCCTGCACCTGAGCGACCGGCCTGCCGGAGCGGGCCGGGTCCGCCAGAGCGTGCCGGGCTCGCCAGGATTCAAGCGCGCACCGTCATCGTCAGCGAAGGCGGAGCATCTCGCGCCACCGCATGAGATCCTCGCGCTCGCGGGAATGACGGTGATCTTGGCGCCGGTTCAGACTGCGCCCGGCGCGGCCTAGTAGGGGAAGTGCGGCCGGTCGGTGTTGTAGTGGGTCGACAGGTAGTCGAGCACGACGTCGTAGTCCGGCTGCTCGATCTCGGCCATGCCCTGCTCGTCGACCATCCATTCGATCAGTTCGGCCCAGTCCTCGCGGGTCAGCCCCTGCTGCGCCACCAGGCGCTCGGAATGGCAGGCGCTGCAGTAGGCGTAGGTCGCCTCGACACCCTCGGCGTCATAGAGGACGCCGAATTCCGGCGGTTCCTGCTCTGCCGCCGGGGCGGCGCTGCCGACCGCGAGATCGAGCGGCGCATCGGAGTTCTGGTTGAGATAGGCGATCAGGTCGGCGCGCGCCTGCGGCTTCTCGAGCCCGGTGAACGGCATCCGCGTCCCGTGGACGTCCTCGTGCGGGTCGGTCAGAAAGGCGTCGAGCCGCTCCGGCGTCCAGGTGCCGCCGGTCGCGCGCAGGGCTTCGGAGTATTTGTCGAAGCCCTCGGCGCTGGCCACCGGCCGGCCGACGACGCCCCAGAGGTTGGGGCCGTTCACATGCGGGCCGCCGCGTTCGTTGGAATGGCAGGCATGGCAGCGCCGGAAGATCTTCTCGCCGTTCTCCGGCGACGCGGCGGCGAGACGCGCGGCGAGCGACTCCGCCGCTGCCGCCTGACCGGCAAATGCGACGGAAGCCATCAGGCCGAGGAGGACGAGACGGATCATGCAGGTCTCCGGTATCGGGCAAGGTGGACGACGCGCCCCCGGGGCGCGCCGTCCGGTCATGGTCAGGACACGCGCAGGGCGACGCGGTGCATCGAGTTGTTCAGATACCCCTTGGGGTTCCAGTCGATCGCGTGCGGCTGCATCACCCCGGCGCTGTCGGTCGCCCGGGCCCAGATCTCGTAATAGCCGGCCTGGGGCAGCTCCACCGTGGCGCGGAAGTTCTGCCAGGCCCCGTCATTGACCGGGGCATCCAGCTCGGCCTTCATCCAGGTGGCGCCGAAGTCGTGGGAGAGGTCCACGGCGCTGACGGTCCGGTCGCCCGACCATGCGTGGCCGCGCACGTTCACCGAACGCCCGACGCTGGCGCCGTTCGCCGGATTGGTGATCAGCGACTTCACCGGCATCCGCTCGATGATCTGGAAGTCCTTCTCGTCGACATGCTCGCCCGGCTCGACCGGGTGGTTCGGCGTCCGGTAGGCGGTGCCGGTCATCTTCGGCCCGTCATGGACGACGTCGCGCAGATAGATCCGCTTGAGCCATTTCTGCGAGCACGAGCCCGGCCAGCCCGGCACCACGAGGCGCAGCGGCGCGCCGTTCATCGGGTGCAGGTCGCCGCCGTTCTGGGCGAAGGCGATCAGGATGTTGTCGGTCATCGCCTTGTCGATCGGCACGCCGCGCGAGATCGGCAGCTTGTCCGGGTCGCCGGAGAGATGG
>JASFRE010000385.1:0-4812 GCA_050115055.1 Candidatus Eiseniibacteriota bacterium
CAGCCCGCGGCAGGTGACACCGGCCGACGGGCCCGCCACCGTCACGCGGGCGCCGGCCTCGAGCAGCCGCAGCCGCGGGTACCAGAGCTCGAGATCCTGGTAGCCGGCACCGACGAGGAGGAGTACGTGTCGTTCGAGCGCGCGCGCCATCGCGCGCATCATACCACCGGCGACCCCGCCATGGTCCGGTGCCGTGCGATCGCTACCCAGCCGACGGACGAGGTGCTACTGTCCCGGCGCGATCCGGCACCGCGACACACGGGCGCAGCGCGCGCGCCGAGGCACCGCACACTCCGAGAGGGCAGGCAGACCGACATGACGAGCCCCAGGACCCAGGATGCCTACCGTGCGGCCGGGGTCGACACCGACGCCGCCACGCGTGGTCTGGAGGGACTGTTCGCGTCTCTCCGGCAGACCTTCGAGCTCCGCCCCGAGGGACGCGGCCGGGTCCTCACCGGTTTCGGTCACTACGCAGGACTCATCGAGCTCACCGACACACTGGCGCTCGCCATCGCCACCGACGGCGTCGGCTCGAAGATCCTCGTGGCCGAGCTCGCCGGACGGTACGATCGGCTCGGCATCGACCTGGTGGCGATGAACGCCAACGACCTGATCTGCGTCGGCGCCGAGCCGCTGGTCCTGGTGGACTACATCGCCACCGAGCGGCTCGATGCGGCCGTCCTCGCCGAGCTCGGCCGCGGCCTGCTCGAGGGGGCGCGCCAGGCCGGCATCACGGTGCCGGCCGGCGAGATCGCGCAGCTGCCGGAGATGATCCGTGGCGCGCGGACGGCGAGCGGCATCGACCTGGTCGGCACCTGCGTGGGGACGGTCGACCGGCGACGTCTCCTGACCGGTGAGCGGGTCACGGAAGGCGACGTGGTGGTCGGTCTGGCAGCGAGCGGCCTGCACTCGAACGGCTACACGCTGGCACGCCGCGTTCTCCTCGCCGACGCCGGGCTCGACCTGGCGGCGACGCCGCCGGGGCTCGGGCGCCCGCTCGCCGAGGAGCTGCTCGAGCCGACGGTCATCTACGTGCGCGCCGCGCTCGAGATGCTCCGTACGCTCGATGTCCACGGGCTGGCGCACATCACCGGCGACGGGCTGCTGAACCTGCTCCGGTTGCGGGCGGGAGTGAGCTTCGAGATCGACACGCCGCTCGAGCCGCCACCGATCTTCGCACTCATCGCCCGGCTCGGCGGCATCGCCCCCCGCGAGATGCACGAGGTCTTCAACATGGGAGCGGGGCTGGTGGTCGCGGTCGCGGCCGCCGAGGCCGACGCCGTCTGCCGGATCGCCGCAGCACACGGCCATCGCGCGGCGACGATCGGCCGCATCGTCGATGACGGGCGCGGCGAGGTGCGCCTGCCCGCGGCCGGACTGGTGCTGGGTGGCACCGGCGGCGGCGAGGCCGGCGCCGGTTCGCCGGCCGGCGGCGGCTGAGCACCCGTCACGGAACGGCACGGGCCGGGAGGCCGCCGTTCCCACGCACCCGGAGGAGCATGCGCCAGAGCGCCTGGATCCCGCTCGCCCTCGTCGCCACCGTCGGCGCCGTGGTGCTCGCCCTGGTGCTCGGCACCGGCGTCGAGCGCCGCGCCGATTTCGTCTTCGACATCAACACCGAGCCCGAGACCATCGACCCGGCCCTGATCAGCGGCCAGCCGGGCGGACGCATCGCCAACTGCCTGTTCGAGGGGCTGACCCAGCGACACCCGCGGACCCTCGAGCCGATCCCCGCCGTCGCCGAGCGCTGGTCGATCTCCGAAGATGGTCGGGTCTACACCTTCCACCTGCGCGCCTGCCGCTGGTCGAATGGCGACCGCGTGCGCGCCGGCGACTTCGTCTTCCAGTGGGAACGCGTCCTCGATCCGGAGAATGCCGCCCGCTACGCCAACATCCTCTACCCGATCCGGAACGCCGAGCGCTACAACCGGGGCGACATCGACGACTTCGACCGGGTCGGCGTGCACGCCGGCGACGACTCGACGCTGGTCGTCGAGCTCACGCACCCGACGGCCTACTTCCTCGACCTCTGCGCCTTCTATCCCTACTTCCCGTCCCACCCACCGACCGTGCGGGCCTACGGCGACGGCTGGACGCGGGCGGAGCACCTCGTCGGCAACGGCCCCTTCCTGCTCGAGTCGTGGGCCCTGCGGCGGGGGATCCGCATGCGTCGCAACCCGCTCTACTGGGACGCCACACAGGTGGCGCTCGAGACCATCGAGGCGGTCACCATCGAGCGCGCGTCGACCGGCTTCAACTTCTACATCGCCGGTCACACCGACTGGGTCGACTCGGGAAGCCTGCCGCTGTTCGTCATGGACGCCATCCGCCAGCGCCCCGACTTCCACGCCGCCCCCTACCTCAACACCTACTTCTACCGGATCAACGTGACCCGCCCGCCGCTCGACGATCCTCGCGTGCGGCGCGCCCTGTCGATGGCGATCGACCGCGAGGCGATCGTCGAGCACATCACGCGCGGTGGCCAGTTGCCGGCCCGTCACCTGGTGCCACCGGGGCTACCCGGCTACACCAGCCCCGTGGGCCCCGGCTACGATCCGGAGCGCGCCCGCGCGCTGCTGGCCGAGGCCGGCTACCCGGGCGGCCGCGGCTTCCCCGGCTTCGAGCTCCTGTTCAACACCTCGGAGGCGCACAAGCAGATCGCCGAGGTCGTGCAGCAGCAGTGGAAGCGCGAGCTCGGCATCGACTGCGAGCTCCGGAACCAGGAGTGGAAGGTCTTCCTCAACACCTGCCGAGCGCTGGAGTACGACGTCTCGCGCGGCAGCTGGATCGGTGACTACCTGGACCCGTCGACCTTTCTCGACCTGTGGGTGCCGGGCAACGGCAACAACCGGACCGGCTGGAGCGACTCGACCTACACCGCGCTGGTGCGGCGGGCCGCGGCCACCACCGACGCGGCTGCACGCCTCGACCTCCTCGGCGAGGCCGAGCGGCTGCTGCTCGATGCCCAGCCCATCATCCCGATCTACTTCTACGTCGTCCTCAACTGCTACCGCGAGCTGTGGGGTGGCTGCGAGCCGAACCTGCTCAACGTGATCTACCCCAAGTACGTCTACCGGAAGGGCATCGACTCACCGCACCCGGTCCTCCTCGACGCCATCGCGGAGAGTGCGCGATGATCCGCTTCGTCGTGCGGCGCCTGCTCGGCATGGTGCCGCTGCTGGTCGTGATCGCGCTCGCCGCGTTTCTCTTCATGCGGACGGCGCCCGGTGGACCGTTCGACGACGAGCGCTCGCTGCCGCCGCAGATCGAGGCCAATCTGCGGGCGCGCTACCACCTCGACGAGCCGCTCCTCCAGCAGTTCGGGCGCTACGTGGGCGAGCTGGCGCGCGGCGACCTCGGGCCCTCGTTCAAGTACCGGAACCGGACCGTGAACGAGATCATCGCCCAGTCGGCGCCGGTGTCGCTGACGCTCGGCGCGGTGGCGCTCCTCCTGGCACTGGGGATCGGCATCACCGCCGGCGTCATCAGCGCCACCCACCGCCACCGCGCGGCCGATCATGCGGCGATGGTGCTGGCGCTGGCCGGCGTCTGCATCCCGAACTTCGTGCTCGGTCCGGCGCTCATCATCCTCTTCGCCTTCGTGCTCGGCTGGCTGCCGGTCGGCGGATGGGGCTCGCCACCGCAGATCGTGCTGCCGGCGATCACCCTCGGCGCCATCCGCGCCGCCTACATCGCACGACTCACTCGCACCGGCATGCTCGAGGTGCTGGGGCAGGACTTCATCCGCACGGCGCGCGCCAAGGGCCTGACCGGACGCGTGGTGGTCATGCGCCATGCGCTCAAGGTGGCGATCCTGCCGGTCGTCTCCTACCTCGGTCCGGCGATGGCATCGATCATGGTCGGCTCGGTGGTGGTCGAGCAGATCTTCCACGTGCCGGGGCTCGGCAGCTTCTTTGTGCAGAGCGCCCTCAACCGCGATTACACGCTGGCCATGGGTTCGGTGCTGTTCTACTCGACGCTGCTCATCCTCCTGAACCTGATGGTCGACGTCGCCTATCACTACCTGGACCCGCGCGTGGAGTACGGACAATGAGCGCGGCCGGCGACAGCGGCCGGGCCGGCGGCGCGGCGGGCGGCGGCGGCAGCCTGGCGTCCGAGACCTGGAAGGAGCTCCGGCGGCACCGCGGCGCGATGGCCGGCGCCTGGATCTTCGCCGTGGTCTGCGTCGCGGTGCTCGTGGCACCGCTCCTGACGCCGTACGCGAATGACGCCCAGGAGCTCGAGGCACAGCTCCAGCCCCCCTCCTGGCAGCACCCCTTCGGGACCGACCTGGCCGGCCGCGATCTGTACACACGGGTGCTCTACGGCGGGCGCATCTCGCTGGCGGTCGGCTTCGTGGCGACGCTGGTCAGCCTGGTCATCGGGATCAGCTGGGGGGCGATCGCCGGCTACGCCGGTGGTCGCGTCGACGAGGCCATGATGCGCTTCGTCGACGTGCTCTACGCGCTGCCGTTCATGTTCTTCGTCATCCTGCTGGTGGCCTACTTCGGCCGCTCGATCGTGCTCCTGTTCGTGGCGCTCGGCTGTGTGCAGTGGCTCACCATGAGCCGCATCGTGCGCGGGCAGATCCTGAGCCTCAAGCAGCAAGCCTTCGTCGAGGCGGCGCGGGCGCTCGGCGTGCCGGGACGGCGGATCATCTTCCGCCACCTGGTGCCGAACCTGCTGGGCCCGGTCATCGTCTACGCGACGCTGACCGTGCCGACGGTGATGCTCGAGGAGGCGTTCCTCTCCTTTCTCGGTCTCGGGGTCTCACCGCCCGACTCGAGCTGGGGGCTGCTGGCGGCGGAGGGG
>JASFRE010000386.1:0-4747 GCA_050115055.1 Candidatus Eiseniibacteriota bacterium
TCGAGATGCTCGAGGAAGCTCATCTCCTTGTGATCGCCCGTGGTGCTCACGCGTCCCCCGGCTCGCCCGGATCGGTGCGATTCAGCAGCGACTTGAGCTCGTCCATGAACTCGGCCGGGTCCTTGAAGCGCCGGTAGACCGACGCGAAGCGGACGTAGGCGACCTCGTCGAGCCGTCTGAGCTCCTGCATGATCAGATCACCGATCTCGGCGCTGGTGATCTCGCTCAACCCCCCCTTGGCGCAGTGGGCCTGCACGCGGTTCACCAGCTCCTCGACCTGCGAGGCCGGCACCGGTCGCTTCTCGGTGGCGCGACGCACGCCGCGCAGCACCTTGTCGCGATCGAACGGCTCGCGCCGGCCGTCCTGCTTGATGACGAAGACCGACTCGGCCCAGATCGACTCGTAGGTCGTGAAGCGGTGGCCGCACTGGAGGCACTCGCGGCGCCGGCGGATGGCGTTGCCGTCCTGCACCGAGCGCGAGTCAACCACTTTGTCCCCGTCATGTTCACAGGCCGGGCATCGCATCATGACGCCTGCGTTCGGTGTGGTCGGGCGCCCGCTCGCCCCCGACGACGCGCAGCTGGCCGGCCAGCACACGCTGCACCCGGCCGTCGTCGAGCCGCAGGCGGAGCGCACCATCCCGGTCGACGTCGAGCGCCGTGCCCGCCAGCATCGACTCCCCGCTGGTCACGGTCACCCGGCGACCCAGGTGGCTGCAGGCCGCGCGCCAGGCGTGGAGCCAGGCGGCGCCGTGTCCACGCGCCAGCGCCGCCTCGCACTCGGCGAGCTCCGCCAGCACCTGGGCGGCGAGCGCGTTGCGGACCACCGGGGCGCCGGCCATCGCGTCGAGCGACATCGCCCGCCCGGCCAGCTCCGGCGGCAGGTCGCGGTCCGCGTGATGCACGTTGATCCCGATCCCGAGCGCACCGTGTCGCCCGGACCAGGCCTCGCACAAGATACCACAGACCTTCCGCCCCCCCACCTCGAGATCGTTGGGCCACTTGACGGTGGCGGTCGGTCCTCCGGCGGCAACGATCGCCCGGCGCACCGCGACCGCCGCCGACAGCATCAAGAGCCCGACACCGAGCCGGTGCGGCTCGACCAGCACCGAGAGGTAGAGACCGAGGCCGGGCGGCGAGTGCCAGGAGCGACCGTGCCGGCCGCGCCCGGCGGTCTGCGCATCGGCGATCACCGCGGTGCCGGGCGGCGCGCCACCGCCTGCCAGCTCGCGCACCCGGTCGTGGGTCGACGGCAACTGCTGGTGCACCTCGAGCGGCCGCTCCACGCCGCGGGCGGTGAGCGCGGCGCGGATCGCCGCAGCGTCCAGGGGGTCACGCTGGCGCCAGTCGGTCGCCATCATCACGCCAGGTCGCTGATCGACTCGAAGAGCAGCGAGAAGTCGAGGGCGGGCGCCGAGTGCGTGACCGCGCCAACCGAGATCGCGTCGACGCCGGTCTCCGCGAAGGCGCGGGCGTTCGAGAGCTCGATGCGTCCCGACGCCTCGAGCAGCGGTCGCCGTGGCTTTTCCGTCGCCTGACCGGCACGCAGCCGCTCGACCGTGGCCCGGACCTCGTCGGGCGTCATGTTGTCGAGCAGGATCCAGTCGGCACCGGCACCGGCCGCCGCCATCGCCTCCTCCGTCGTGCGCGCCTCGACCTCGACCGCCAGCTCCGGGGCGCGGCGTCGCGCGGCATCGACCGCGGCGGCGATCGAGCCGGCGGCCGACAGGTGGTTCTCCTTGAGGAGCACCATGTCGAACAGTCCGAAGCGGTGATTCTTGCCACCACCGACTCGCACCGCGTACTTCTCGAGCATGCGCAGGACCGGTGTGGTCTTGCGCGTGTCGCGCACCTGCGCTCCGGTCCCCTCGATCGCCTCGACGAAGCGCGCCGTCGCGGTGGCGATGCCGGAGAGATGCTGGAGGAAGTTGAGGGCGACGCGCTCGGCCGACAGGATGCCCCGCGCCCGGCCATCGATCACGCACACCACCTCGCCCGGCTCGACGCGATCCCCGTCGCGCCGCCGCGTGCGGAGGACGCTCTCCGCGTCGAGCCGCTGGAAGGTGAGGCGCACCACCTCGAGTCCGGCCACGACACCGGGCTGGCGGGCCACGATGTGGGCGCGTGCCCGCGCCTGCTCCGAGACTACGGCCTCGGTGGTGACGTCACCGGCACCGAGGTCCTCGGTCAGGGCGAGCTGGACGATCGGACCGGCGAATGTCTCGAGCTTCACGGTCGGGTCAACTCCTGCGGCCACGGACTGGATCGCGGCACCCGGTCGTGGGCGGCGCGCCGGGTCACGCGGTCGTCGATGCTAGCACCGAGCCCGGGCGGTCGCCAGCGGTGCCCGCTCCTAGCGCCGTCGCTGGCGGCGCCGCCGGGCGCCGCGGCGATCCCGTTCCCGACCTCTGGCGGCGCCACGCCCGGCCTCGACCCGGTGCCCCCCCGGCTCGCCACCCGGCGCGCCACCCGGCGCGCCACGTGCCGCACGCCCCATGCGCAGCTCGTCGATCCGGTCGCGGAGACTCGCCGCCTGCTCGAACTCGAGGCGCTCGGCGCAGCGCAGCATCTCCGCCTCGAGGCGCTCGATCACCATCTCGAGCGGCAGCCCCTCGAGCCCCGCCGCCAGCTCGGCCGCCTCCACCTCCTCCCGGTCGCGCCCGAACTCGGCCGGCGCGTCGGCCACTCGCGTGGCGAACAGGACCTCTTCCACGGACTTGACGATCGAGCGCGGCGTGATGCCGTGCTCCTCGTTGTAGGCAATCTGCCGCTCGCGCCGCCTGAGGGTCTCGTCCATGGCACGGCGCATCGAGCCGGTCAGCGTGTCCGCGTAGAAGATGACGTCACCGGCCGCGTTCCGGGCCGCACGCCCGGCAGTCTGGATGAGCGAGGTCTCCGAGCGCAGGAAGCCCTCCTTGTCGGCGTCGAGCACCGCCACCAGGCTGACCTCAGGCAGATCGAGACCCTCGCGGAGCAGGTTGATGCCGACCAGGACATCGAATTCGGCCAGCCGGAGGCCGCGCAGGATCTCGACCCGCTCGATGGCGTCGATGTCGGCGTGGATGTAGCGGACGCGGACCCCCATCTCCTCCAGGTAGGCGGTCAGGTCCTCGGCCATGCGCTTGGTCAGGGTGGTGACCAGCACGCGCTCGTGGCGGTCGATGCGCCGCCGGATCTCGTCCATGAGGTCGTCGACCTGACCGGCGACCGGCCTGACCTCGATGGCCGGGTCGACGAGTCCCGTCGGGCGGATCAGCTGCTCGACGACGACGCCGGCCGACTCGCCGAGCTCGAAGTCGGCCGGCGTCGCCGACACGTAGATGCGCTGGCCGGTCACCGCCTGGAACTCGTCGAAGCGCAGCGGGCGGTTGTCGAGCGCCGATGGCAGGCGGAACCCGTGCTCGACCAGGGTCAGCTTCCGCGAGTGATCGCCCTCGTACATGCCGCCGATCTGCGGCACGGTGACGTGTGACTCGTCGATGATCAGCAGGAAGTCGTCCGGGAAATAGTCGAGCAGGCAGGACGGGCGCTCGCCCTCCCGGCGCCCCGAGATGTGACGCGAGTAGTTCTCGATGCCGGGGCAGTAGCCGACCTCGCGCAGGAGCTCGAGATCGTACTCGGTGCGGCTGCGCAGGCGCTGCGCCTCGAGCAGCTTGCCGGTCGCCTCGAGCTCGGAGAGCCGCTCCGCGAGTTCGGCACGGATGGCCTCGACCGCGGTCTCGAGACGCTCCGGCGTGGTCACGAAGTGCTTGGCCGGGTAGATGGCCAGACGGTCGAGTCGGTGGCGCGTCTCGCCGGTCAGCGGATCGACCACCGACATCCGCTCGACCTCGTCGCCGAAGAGCTCGATCCGCACCCCGTGCTGCTCGTAGGCCGGCCAGACCTCGATGACGTCGCCGCGCACGCGAAAGGTGCCGCGCCGCCAGTCGACGTCGTTGCGCACGTACTGGATGTCGACCAGCTTGCGCAGGATGTCGTCCCGATCCATGGACTCGCCGTGCTCGATGCCGAGGCGCAGCCCCCGGAACTCGCCCGGCGAGCCCAGGCCGTAGATGCAGGAGACCGAGGCGACGATGATGACGTCGTCCCGCTCGAGCAGCGCCGAGGTGGCCTGCAACCGCAGCCGGTCGATGTCGTCGTTGATCGAGGCATCCTTGGCGATGTAGGTATCGGTCGACGGGACGTAGGCTTCCGGCTGGTAGTAGTCGTAGTAGCTGACGAAGTAACCGACCGCGTTGTCCGGGAAGAAGGAGCGGAACTCGCCGTAGAGCTGCGCGGCCAGGGTCTTGTTGTGCGAGATGACCAGCGTCGGACGCCCGATGCGCGCGATCACGTTGGCGACGGTGAAGGTCTTGCCGGAGCCGGTGACCCCGAGCAGCACCTGCGCCCGCTGGTCGCTCGCGACCCCGCGGGTGAGCTCCTCGATCGCCTGCGGCTGGTCGCCGGTCGGCGCGTAGTCGGCGCGAAGCTGGAACGGCGTGGACATGCGGAACGCCTCTTCGCGGTCATCGGGCGACCGCAGGCGACGGGGCACCGCAGGCGACGGGGCACCGCAGGCGACGGGGCACGCGCGGTCGCTCGACGGCCGCCCCTCGCCCGCGCCGGTCCTGCCGCCGGTCGCCGCCCGCGACCCGCTAGCGCGTGCGCGTCACGTAGCGGATGACGGTCTCGCCGTCGGGCGCCACCGGCACGGTGAACTCGATCTTGTGGGCCTCGGTCTTCTCGTACGCGTGGCTCGCCTCGATCA
>JASFRE010000387.1:0-4746 GCA_050115055.1 Candidatus Eiseniibacteriota bacterium
GACCAGAAAACAGCCACTTGGATCGCCAGGGAATGGCCGGCGCGACGGTGCGTACCCGGTGACAAGGCCCCCGTGAGGGGGCCGGAGCCGCGCGGGCGTGAGCGTCCCGGAGAGGGGTCGCGCGACCGCCAGAGCGACCCACATCCACGGGAAGGTGAGCCATGTGTAGCACTCGATCGCGCGCCATCTCCAGTCACGGGACACGACGTGCCGGGTCACGAACCGGCACGGATCCCGGCACCCTCCGGAACCTCCTCGCCATCGCCGCCATCGCCCTGCTGCCGGCAGTCGCCACGGCGAATCCCTTGCCGCCGCCGGCGGTGCCCGCCGGTGACGGCGCACGACCGGGCGCGGGGGCCCTGCACGTCATCGGGGTCGGCGACCGCGACGTGGGGACGCCGGACGGGCCCACGCCCGGCGGGCCCGGTCGGGCCGATGCCCTCGTACCCCTCGAGCACACGCGCGTCGAGGCGCGGATCGACGGCATCGTGTCGAGCGTGACCGTGACGCAGGTCTTCTTGAACCCCTACCGCGACACGATCGAGGCGCTCTACGTCTTCCCGCTGCCGGACGACGCGGCCGTCGATGCCATGAACATGCAGGTCGGGGACCGCACGGTCCGCGGCACCATCCACCGGCGGGAGGAGGCCCGGCGCATCTACGAGGATGCGAAGCGCCGCGGGCACGTCGCCGGGCTGCTCGACCAGGAGCGCCCCAACATCTTCACGCAGTCGGTGGCCAACATCCTGCCGGGGAACCGCGTGGAGATCACCCTGCACTACGTCGAGCGGCTCGAGCCCGAGAACGGGCGTTACGCCTTCGTGTTCCCGATGGTGGTCGGGCCACGCTTCATCCCCGGCACGCCGGTGGCCGCCGATCCGGATCTCCTGGCCGGCCCGCCGCAGGCGAACGGCGGCCAGCGCCGCGGTGACCGCACCGGCACCGGATGGTCGCCGGACACCGACCGGGTGCCCGATGCCTCGCGCATCACGCCGCCGGTACTCCGTCCGGGCGAGCGCTCGGGGCACGACATCGAGCTCCAGGTCGAGATCCTGGGTGGGGTGCCGATCCGGCATCTCGCATCGCCGTCGCACGCCGTCGTCATCGAGCGGCCGGACCCGCACCGCGCGCGGGTGGCGCTCGAGCCGTTCGACTCGATCCCGAATCGCGACTTCGTGCTCGAGTACGAGCTCGCCGGCTCCGAGCCGGAGCTCGCGGTGCTGCCGTGGTGGCGGCCGGACGCGGCGACTGACGGCGCGCTGCGCGACGGCGGGCCCGGCGACGAGGGCGGGTCCGGCGACGAGAGCGGGGCCGGCGACGACGGCGCCCCCGGTTACTTCCTGGCGCTCCTGGCGCCGGCCGAGCAGCCGCCGCGTGCCGACGTGGTCCCGAAGGAGCTGATCTTCGTGGTCGACTGCTCGGGGTCGATGAGCGGCGAGCCGATCGCCAAGGCCAAGCAGGCGATGCGGCACGCGCTCAAGCACCTCGACCCGCGCGACACCTTCCAGATCATCCGCTTCTCGAACGTCGCCGCCGGCTTCCGGCCGCACCCGGTGCCGGCGACGGCCGCCAACGTGCGCGACGGCCTGCGCTACATCGAGCGGCTGTCGGGTGGCGGCGGCACGCAGATGATCGAGGGCATCAAGGCGTCGCTCGACTACCCGGTCGACGCGGCGCGGCTGCGCATCGTCTCCTTCATGACCGACGGCTACATCGGCAACGAGACCGAGATCCTGGCCGCCATCGAGGACCGCCTCGGCGGCGCGCGGCTGTTCTCGTTCGGGGTCGGGAACTCCGTCAACCACTACCTGCTCGATCGGATGGCCGAAGTCGGGCGCGGCGCCGTCGAGACCGTGCGGCTCGGCAGCGACACGGCGGAGGTGGTCGAGCGCTTCTACCGACGGATCGGCAACCCCTACCTGACCGACGTGACGCTCGAGTGGGACGGCGTCTCGGTGTCGGAGCTCTACCCGCGCCGGCTCCCCGACCTCTTCCTCGGCCAGACGCTCGGCCTGGTCGGGCGTTACGAGCGCCCCGCCAGCGGCACCGTGACGGTGCGCGGCCGGCTCGGTGGCCGGCCGTGGGAGCGCTCGTTCGCGGTCGAGCTGCCGGGCGCCGCACCGGCGACCGGCGGCGGGGATGCGCTGGCATCGGGAGGCGAGGCGATCGCCACCCTGTGGGGGCGCGCGCGGGTCCACGAGCTCATGGCCGGGCTGCACCACGGACCGCGTCCCGAGGTGGAACGCGCGATCACCGAAGTGGCGCTCCGTCACCGGCTGGTCACCCAGTACACCTCGTTCGTGGCAGTCGAGGAGCGCATCGAGGTGGTCGGCGGCGTCCAGCGCACGATCACGGTGCCGGTCGAGATGCCCGAGGGCGTGAGCTACGAGGGAGTCTTCGGCAAGATGGCAACGGCACGGCAACCGGCGATGCTGGGCGCCGCACAGGCGATGCCGATGATGGCGCCGCCGGCGGCGAGCAAGGGGCAGTCAGGGAGTGGGTGGGGCCTCGTCGGGGCACATTACGACGCAGCAGCACCCCCCGGGCGGCGAGCGCGCGTCGAGGAGCGCGGTGTCGAGACGCCGGCGATCGGAGACGGTGACGCACGAGAGCGCGCGGCGATCGATGCAACCCGCCCGGCGTGGCGGGTGTCGGTGAGCGCCGGGGCACCCTCGGTGCAGGTCGGTGACCGGGTCACCGTGACGCTCGAGCTCGAGAACGTGTCGGGGACGACGCTCGAGATTCCGTGGCCGCTCGCGCCGGGTGCCGGGGGCGTCGAGCTGTCGATCGTCGATGATCGATGGCACACGGTCGAGGTCGCGGCGCACCGGCCGGGTGCCGGTCCGACGGCGACGCGCCGCGTGGCGCCGGGGGAGACCGTGCGGGTGACGCTCGAGCTCGCGACCGGCGCCGCGAACGCGCCGGCGGCCGCGCTGCTGCCGGACGCCGGCCGCTACCACATCGGCGTGCTGCGCGTCGCCGGGTCGCGCGTCGACTCCGACCGGATCGAGGTCGAGGTGCGCGACTAGCGGCCGGCAGCCGCTGGCGGCCGGTCATCGCGATCGCCAGCCGACCCACGCCGCGCGGCGCCCGCCGGGGCGCCGCCGGCCGTGGCGCCGCCCGCCGGGGCGCCGCCGGCCATGGGCCGGACGCACGCCTCGAAACCCCGCACATCCTCCGGCGACACGCCGATGAAGCGCGTCGTCCGCCGCATCCCGAACAGCCCGCTGGCCGTCACCGGTTCCGCCAGCTCGAGCCAGAGCTCGGCGCCGCCGAGCGGCGCCAGGTCGAGTCGCTGGCGCTTCGTCCCGGGCGGCCGCGTGTGGACGGCGACGATGGCGTCGCGACGGACGGTCGCGCGCCAGCGGCGGCCGCAGCGGAGGAGCAGGCGTTCCTCGTCGACCCGCAGCGGGTGGAGGCGCATGGCGTGGAAGTCGCCGAGGATCCAGAGCAGCCCATAGCACGCCAGGGCGGTGGCGATCCAGGCCGCGGTGTCGCTCCACATGGCGAGCAGCAGGTGGAGCCCGAAGGTCTCGACGGCGGCGAGGCCGCAGAGCACGGCCAGGAAGGCCGGGTAGCCGCCGGCCCGATGGTAGGCGAAGCAGCGCCCGCCGTCCGGGACGTGGCGCCGGAACCAGCCGGTGACCGCGTCCCCGAGCAGCAACGGCTCGACGGTCAGCGCCGAGGCCGCCACCCGCGAGCCGAGCACGCGCTCCATCGCCGCCTCGAGGGCGTCGCTCGCGCACGGGTGCCGCCGGCGCTGCTCGCGATAGGCGCGCACCAGGCGCCGGCCGCGGGCGACGAGCAGGCCGATCAGCGTGAGCTCGATCGCCGGGATCGAGAGCTCGAGATGGCGGAGAGCTTGCCGGTGAGCCGGCGGCACGATCAGGTGGGCGATGCCGATCGCCGCCAGCGCGAGCGGCAGGAGGAGCCAGGGGGAGTGCCGGCCGCGGCGCACCAGCAGCAGGTAGCCGAGCAGCGGGATGCCGGCGACGAGATCGACGGTCACGGCGAGGGAGAGCAGGGCGGCCCGGTCCGCGAAGGCCGGGTGCGCGACGATGCCGAGCTCGATGGCGCAGAGGAGCGCGACGAGGCTCGCGAAGAGCGCCGTCGACGGGAGCCTCGGGAGCCGTGCGAGGAGGCGTGGTGCGGTGGTCATGATCTCGATGGATCGGGCGCCCACGCTCTACCAGCGATGGTAGGCGGGGTGACCGGGCTTGACCGCCACGAACAGCCCGCGGAAGGTGGCGCACACCTTGCCGCCCGCCTCGAGCGTCGACTCGACCGTGGCGCGATCCTCGCCAGCGTCGACGACGTGGGCGCGGAGCTGGACCGGCTCGGCGGTCGGTGCCGGGCGCAGGAACTTGACCGACATCTCGGCGGTGACCGTGCACGGCACGTGGTCGTCGCCCTTGGCACGCATCAGGTGATAGGCGGCGGTCCAGTTGCTGTGGCAGTCGAGCAGCGTCCCCATGATGCCGCCGCTCAGGCAGCCCTCGAACGCCTCGTGGTGCTTCTCGGCCTGGAAGCTGGCGACGATCTCGTCGCCGTCCGGGTGGCTCTTGATCTGCAGGCCCTTCGGGTTGGCGGGGCCGCAGCCGAAACACTCGCAGCGGGCTCCGTAGCGATCCTGGATCGAGAGGCTGGTGTCGTCGTTCATGGGCGGGAGCTTAGCACGGCGGGGGGACGGGAGGCGTTGCCCGGGGGCGGCCCCTTGATTGCCGAGTCTGCTGGATCCGGATCGCC
>JASFRE010000388.1:0-4742 GCA_050115055.1 Candidatus Eiseniibacteriota bacterium
GTGCACCGCCACCTCGATCAACCCGTCCCGCCCGTGCACCACGCGGCAGCGCGATCCCACCCGGCGCGTCAGCTCCGCGGCGAGCTCCGCGTCGCGCACGGCGACGAGCTCCGGGCGATGGCGCGCGATCTGGCGCTCGAGCAGGTCGAGGTTGCCGCCCGCCGCCAGGGCCGTGACGGCGAAGCGGTCGCCGTGCGCCCCCACGACGTCGAGGGTGCTCACGCCGATCGATCCGGTGGAGCCGAGTATCGACAGAGGCTTCACGATCCCGCCTGCAGGAAGGTCACGTAGTAATAGTAGAGGATCGGTCCGGAGAACAGCAGGCTGTCGGTGCGGTCGATCACGCCGCCGTGCCCCGGCAGCAGGCCCGACGCGTCCTTCACCCCCGAGGCGCGCTTGACCACGCTCTCCGCCAGGTCGCCGAGGATCCCGGCCGCCCCCAGGATCAGCCCCAGCAACAATGCGTGCCGGAGACCGAGCCGCTGGTAGAACCAGGCCTGGGCGACCCAGGCCGCCGCCACGCTGCCGGCCAGGCCCGCCACCGCGCCCTCCCAGGTCTTCTTCGGCGACAGCCGGGGCGCCAGCGGCCGCCGACCGAGGCTCTTGCCCACGTAGTACGCGCAGGTGTCCGCCGCGGCGACGCAGATGAACAGCAGCATCAGCAGGTCCGGACCGTCCTCGCCCGGCATGTAGCGCAGAGCCGTCAGGTAGCCCAGGGGCAGCCCTACCAGCAGCACCGGGAACAGCGTGCTGCTCACCGCCTCCAGCATCTGCTCGGGGCCCGGGCGGGTCGCCATCGCCAGCACGAAGGCGAGGAACGTCAGCGCCACCAGCGCCAGACCGGCCTCGAAGGCCGGCCGCACCGCCACCGAGGACCAGAGCAGCAAGCAGGCCGCGAGCAGGCCCAGCCACTGGAACGGTCGCTGGCCCCGGGCCTGGAGCATGCGGTAGACCTCCCAGCAGCCGACGGTGATCATGCCCAGCGTGAAGACGAAGAACGCCCAGCCGGGCGCGCGCTTGATCAGCAACCACAGCGCGGGCAGCAGGACGAGTGCGGTGGCGAGACGCTGCATGGGACCCGTCGGCGATCAGCCGCGCAGGGCCGGGGCCGCATCCTCCGCCGGTTGGGACTTGAGCCCGCCGTAGCGACGCTCGCGCCGCTGGTAGTCCAGGATCGCCTGGAAGAAGTGCCGGCGGCGAAAATCGGGCCAGCGCGTGTCGGTGACCCAGATCTCCGCATAGGCGATCTGCCAGAGCAGGAAGTTCGAGACCCGCAGCTCGCCGCTGGTGCGGATCAGCAGGTCCGGGTCGGGCTGGCCGGCGGTGTAGAGGCGCGAGGCGAAGGCCTCCGCGTCGAGCGCGTCGGGATCGACCCCGCCGCGGATCAGCTCCCGGCAGGCGTCGAGGATCTCGGTGCGTCCGCCGTAGGAAAGCGCCAGGTTGAACAGCAGCCCGCGGTTCTCGCGCGTCCGCTCGAGCGCCCGCTCGAGCTCGCGCCGCGGCGAGGCAGGCAGGTCTTCGATGCGCCCGATCACGTTGAGGCGGATGTCGTGGCGGATCAGGGTCTCGAGCTCCTTCCGCACGTACTCCTTGAGCAGCGCCATCAGCGTGCTCACCTCGGCGCGCGGACGCTTCCAGTTCTCCTGGGAGAACGCGTAGAGGGTCAGGACGTCGATGCCCAGCCGGGCCGAGGTCTCCACCGTGTCGCGGACGGACTCGATCCCCGCACGGTGGCCCGCGACGCGTGGCAGGCGACGGTCGCGCGCCCAGCGCCCGTTGCCGTCCATGATGATCGCCACGTGACCCGGCAGCTGCGACGCATCGATCTGCGAGAGCAGCTCGTGCTCCAGGCTACCGGGTTCGGCCAATTCGGGTCGGTCGATCATGCGCAATCGTGTCCGCGGCGGCCGCGGTCCCCGGCCGAATAGTAATGCCGATCGGAAGGCGCATCAACCGGACGTCCACCGGCTCCGCACGGCCCGCGCGCGGTCACGAAGCGGCGTATCCCGAGGGGTGTGCGGCGTGCCAGCGCCACGCGGTCTCCACGATGCGCTCCAGCTCCGGGTAGGCCGGCCGCCAGCCCAGGCGCTCGGCGGCTCTTTCGGCGGCGGCCACCAGCCGGGCGGGATCCCCCGGCCTCCGCGGGGCGTCGCGGGTGGCGGGCCGCGTGCCGCAGACCCGCTCCACCACGTCGACGAGCTGCTTCACGGAGAACCCCGTGCCGTTCCCCAGGTTGAACGACTCACCCTCGACCCGCCCCTGCCGCATCGCCTCGATGGCGAGCCGGTGCGCCTCCGCGAGGTCCACCACGTGGATGTAGTCCCTCACGCACGTGCCGTCCTCGGTGGGATAGTCGCTGCCGAAGATCGGCATCGGCTTCGCGCCGGGGCGGGTCGCGGCGAAGAGCCGCGGTATGAGGTGGGACTCGGGATCGTGGTCTTCGCCGATGTCGCCGTCGGGGTGCGCGCCGGCGGCGTTGAAGTAGCGCAGCGCCACGTAGCGTACCCCGAAGGCCCGTTGGTGCCAGGCCAGCGCCCGCTCGAATGCGAGCTTCGTCTCGCCGTAGGGATTGGTGGGAAGCTGCGGGTGCGACTCCGTGATGGGGAGCGCGACCGGTTCTCCGTAGACCGCGGCGGTGCTCGAGAACACGATGCCGCGCACGCCGTGCCGCCGCGCCCGGTCGAGGAGCGCCAGGCTGCGGGAGAGGTTGTTGTCGTAGTACGACGCCGGATCCGCCACCGACTCGCCCACCTCGCAGAACGCCGCCATGTGCACGATGAACTCGACGTCGCCCGCCCCCAGCTCGCGTTCGAGCATCGCGGCGTCGGCGAAGTCGGAGACGATCAGGGGTACGCCCGTCAGCGCCCCGCGGTGTCCTTTCGACAGATCGTCGACGACGACCACCGTCTCGCCTTCCTCGGCGAGGCGGCGCACGATGTGGCTGCCGATGTAGCCGGCGCCGCCGGTGACGAGAATCTTTCCCACGGGAACGTCCTCCGCCGCCGGAAGGGGCGCAAAGGAGCGTCATGGTACACCACCCGCCAGCCGGCTCAGGGCCGCGACGTCGCGGCCTCGTAGCGCACGTCCCACAGGGTGAGCCCGTGGGGCGGAGCGGTCGGCCCGGCGCACGCCCGCTCGCCGCGCTCGAGGATCTCGTCGACGACCTCGGGGCGCAGTCGGCCGCGGCCGACCTCGAGCAACGTACCGACCAGGTTGCGCGCCATGTACGTCAGGAAACCGTCCGCGGCGAAGACGAACCATGCCTCGCCTCGGGAGCCTCGGGGCGCCTCGTGCCACTCGGCCCGCGTCAGCGTGCGCACCCTGTTCCCGATCTCGCAGGAGGCGGCGGTGAACCCCGACCAATCGCGCCGTCCCGGCAACCTCGCGAGCGCCGCCTCGACGAGCGCGGCGTCCAGCCCCCGCGGATGGTGCAGCGCCCAGCGGGCGAGGAACGGGTCGCCGTGGAGGGTGCGGTCGAGGCGGTAGCGATAGGTCTTCTCCAGCGCGTCCCGGCGACTGTTGAAAGCGGCGTCGACGGTGCGCACGTCGAGCGGGCGCAGGTCGGCGGGCAGCATGCCGCGCAGCGCGTGGGCGAGCCGTCCGTCGTCGAGGGGCAGCGCCACCTCGCAGTCCGCGACCTGGCGCCGCGCGTGAACCCCGGCGTCGGTGCGTCCCGCCCCGCGCACGGACGTGGCGCGTCCTCCCTGCAGCCTGGCCAGCGTGCGCTCGAGCACGCCCTGGACCGTGCGCCGGCCGGGCTGCCGCTGCCAGCCGGCGAACTCCGTCCCGTCGTAGGCCAGCTCCAGTCGGATCCGTCGGACAGGCTCGCCCGGGGGGCTCACGGAGCTGCCCGGCGCCGCGGGCGGGTCACGGGTCGAACCGCAACAGGCGAGCCGTGCCGTCGATCTCCACGGGACTGCCGAGGGGAAGGCTCCACTTTCCGGCCAGGTGCCCGACGGGCAGCCCGGCCGCCACCGGCACGCCGAGCCCGAGCAGACGCTCGGCCAGGATCGCGTGGAGGGGCCGGTCCGGCGGAAAACGGCGCCTCGGCGACACGGCGAGACCGCCGAGCAGCACCCCGGCCACGCGGCGCAGCCAGCCGGCGTCTTCGAGCTGGGTCAGCATCCGGTCGACGCGGTAAGCCGGCTCGCCGACGTCCTCGAGGAACAGCACCGCTCCGTCGAGCCGGGGCGCGTGCTTCGTGCCGCAGAGGTGGTTCAACACGGTGAGGTTGCCCCCCACCAGCGGGCCGCGGGCGCTGCCCGGGCTCAAGATCTGGTCCCGGCGCAGACGCATCGAGATCGGCCGGCCCGCGAGGAGCCTCTTCAGGGAGCCCGCATGGAAAGCTCCCGCGTCGCCGAGCTCGCTCACCACCGGCGCGTAGAGACAGGTCGGGCCGGCGCGGTTGACCGCCGCGGCGAACAGCGCCGTGGCGTCGCTGTAACCCAGGAGCGGCTTCGGTTTGCGCGCGAAGCGCGCCCAGCCGATGCGGCCCAGCAGGCGCGCCGTGCCGTAGCCGCCGCGGCTGAACCAGACCGCCGCCACTTCCGGGTCCCGCAGCATCGTTTCCAGATCGGCGAGGCGGTCGTCGTCGGGACCGGCCAGGTAGCCGTCCCGGGCCAGGACGTGCTTCCCGGTCCGCACCCGATAGCCCTGCGCCTCGAGCCAGCCCACGCCGGCGTCGAGCGCCGCACGCCGCACGGCGAAACCGGGAGAGACGACGCCGACGAGCTGGCCCCGGG
>JASFRE010000389.1:0-4714 GCA_050115055.1 Candidatus Eiseniibacteriota bacterium
GGTTGCATGCTCCCCGGTCTCCGCGTCGCCCTGCACCGCCGCGACCAGCCCGTGCACGGCCTCGATGTAGGCGCGACGGCGCTCGTGCACCGCGCCGCCAGCGGTGCTCTCCAGGGTCTCGAGCTCGCGCGCGCAGACCCGGAGCTCGTGCACGTGATCGCGAACGTGATGGAGGTGGTTCCGCACCGCGGCGACCAGCCGCCGGCGCGGGTCGACGCGGCCCGCGAGCTCCGCCTCGAGGCCGTGGAGCAGCGAGTCGAAGGTGTGGAGCTGGATCGTCTCGAGGAGCGCTTCCTTGCTCGCGACGTAGTGGTAGATCCCGGCCAGACTGACGCCGGCCTCGGCCGCGATGCGCCGCATCGAGGCGCGGTCGTAGCCGACCGCGCTGAAGACGCGCGCGGCCACGCCGAGCACCTCGAGGCGCTTGGTGTCGAAGGTCTGGTGCCGCCTGCTGCGCGGCTCGGTCTGCGTCTCGGTCGCCAGCATCGGTCGCCTCGATAGCGGCATCGGCCGCCGCCCACGCTTTCGTTCGAACGTTCGTTCGAAACACTCAACGCGAGGTTAGGCGGGCCGTCGGGCGGAGTCAAGCGGGATCGCGGCGGGGGCCGGGCGACGACGCCCACGGGGAGGCCGCCGCAGGCGGCCCGGCACCGGAGTTTCCGTCGAACTCGTTGTTGTGATGTATCTTAGAACTGTGGCGCGGTCAGCCGGCGAGCGCCCCGGCGATCCACACCACGAGGCACCCGGCCGCCGCCGCGCCGAGCGCCAGCCGGGGCTCGCCGGCCGCCCGCCGGTCGAGGTGCCGTCCGACCCACAGACCGGCCGGCACGACGACCAGCCCGGCGACGGCACCGAGGCTGCCCGAGGTGAGGGTGTGCTCGGCGACCAGTCCGGGCCCGCCGCCGTCCCAGGAACGGAAGTGGACGATCCAGACCATCGAGGCCGCGAACAGGAAGCTGCTCAGGTAGGCAGCGCTCGCCCCCGCGAGCGCCGCCCGCAGGAACCTGCGGGCGTCGTCGCGCCAGAAGAGCGTGGCGGCCACGTCGAAGGCGATGCCGAGCAGGGCGATCCCCGCCAGGTGACAGAGGAACGGCGCGGTGTTGATCGACTTGAAGAGGACCGCGATCCCGCCCATGGCGGACGAGGAGCCGGGGCGATCGATCAGCGTGCGCGCCACGGCGAGCAGCAGCAGCGCCCGCGTCGTCAGCCAGATCGTCTCGCCGCCGAGGAGCTCGCTCATGCCCCAGGCCGAGGCCAGGAGGAGGAGGCAGACCAGGCGCCAGTCGAACTTCATCACGCGTCACCTCCGGCGTGGTCGGCGTTCATCCCTTGGTCTCCGCGGCGTGGATCCGCCCCCGTCCCCAGACGAGGTAGTGGCGGAAGCTCGAGGAGGCATGGCTGGAGATGACCGAGCCACACGCGATGACGGCGACCACCCAGACCGCCGCCGCATCGAACAGGGGAAGCAGGGCGATCAGCAGGAGCTTGACGCCCACCACCAGGCCGCGCAGCTGCAGCAGGAAAGCACCACTCTCGTGGAGATCGAGGCCGAGCATCGCGATCCCCGAGAGGAGGGTGGCGAGGAGCCACGGCGCGCGTACGCTGGACTCGACGCCGAAGACCAGCGCCCCCAGCAGGATCCCCGCCAGGGCGACGTGCACCGACCGGGTCGCGACCTTGGCCCAGCGCTGCCCGGGATAGCTGCGCGGCTCGGGCGGGATCAGGATGCGGAAGAGCGCCCCCTCCGGGATGTGCTCGGGCTGCTTCATCGATGGAGACGGTAGCCGATGACCGGAGGATCGACCAGGGACATCGTGCATGCGCCCGCGCCGGCGTCGGATCGTCAGCCAGCCCACAGGGCGCGTTCCGCATCTGGCGGTTCGCTTGGCGCGCCGCGTGGCGCCCGCCGGGCGCGCGCTTGTCGGGTCGTGGTCGCCGGCATAGGATCGCCCTGCCAGCGAGGGGAAGCATGACCGATCGCACCAAGCCCTTCTTCCGAGTGCAGACCGTCGACGCGGTGCGCACGCGTGCCGCGCGTGTCGCGCCGTGCCCCGCCGAGCGGGTGGAGCTGGCCGGCGCGCTCGGGCGCAGCCTGGCCGGGGAGCTGCACGCGCCGGCCGACCTGCCGGGTTTCCCGCGCGCCGTCATGGACGGCTACGCCGTGCGGAGCCGCGACACCTTCGGCACCGGCGAGAGCTCGCCCGGCTACCTGTGCCTCGTCGGCGAGGTACCGATGGGCGAGGTGCCCGCGTTCACCATCGTGCCCGGCGAGTGTGCGCGCATCGGGACCGGCGGCATGCTCCCGGGGGGCGCGGACGCGGTCGTCATGGTCGAGCACACCCGCGCGCTCGCGGACGGGACGGTGGAGATCATCCGGCCGGTGGCGCCGGGCGGTCACGTGCTCGGCCCCACCGACGACGCGGCCGCCGGCCAGCGCCTGCTGCCGGCCGGCCAGCGCCTGCGGCCGCAAGACCTCGGCCTCCTCGCCGCGCTCGGGGTGACCGAGGTCGCGGTCGTCACGCGGCCGCGCGTCGGCATCCTCTCCACCGGCGACGAGGTGGTGCCGATCGACGTGGCGCCACGTCCCGGTCAGGTGCGGGACGTCAACACCCACACCCTGACCGCGCAGGTCGCCGAGGCGGGCGGCATCCCGGTGCCCATGGGGCTCGTCGCCGACGACCCGACGCGGCTGCGCGACGCCGTCCAGGCGGCGCGCGCGCGCAGCGACCTGCTGCTCCTGTCGGGCGGCTCATCCATGGGCACGCGCGACCTGACGGTCGAGATCTTCCGGTCGTTCGCCGGCGCCGAGCTACTGGTGCACGGGGTCGCGGTGGCGCCGGGCAAGCCCTTTATCTGGGTTCACACCGGCGCCGGCGGGCCGGCCTGCCACCTGCTCGGCTTGCCGGGTCAGGTCGCCTCCTGCATGATCGCCTTCCACCTGTTCGTCGAGCCGATCCTCGAGCGCATGCTCGGGCGGGCGGCGCGCTCCTTCACCCGGTTCGCGCGGCGGCGGGCCACGCTGGCCCGCAACCTCCCATCGGTCCCGGGGCGCGAGGAGTACGTGCGCGTGCGTCTCGAGCGCACCGGCGGCGACGGTGCACGGGAAGCACCCGACGGCGACGGGCCCGACGGCGACGCGCCCGACGACTCGCCCGACGCGTGGCGTGCCGAGCCGCTCTTCGGCAAGTCGGGTCTCATCCGCACGCTCACCGCCGGCCACGGTCTGGTGCGGGTACCGGCGCACGCGGAGGGCCTCGACGAGGGGACACCGGTGACGGTGCTGCTCTATCCGTAGATCGGGATGCGACCGGCGGCGGGGCCGCGACGCGCCCGGCACCGGCGCGATCCCGGGAGCTCGATCATGAAGCGCAACCGTTATCTGAACATGAAGACGCTGCACGCGGCCCGCGCGGAGTTCCTCGCCGCCTTCGACTGGATCGCGCTGGCGGGCACCGAGCGCGTCGAGGCCGCCACCGCCCTCGGCCGCGTGACGGCGGCGCCGGTCTTCGCCCGTCTCTCGTCGCCCTCCTACCAGAGTGCCGCGATGGACGGCGTCGCCGTGCGTGCCGCTTCCACCTACCGCGCGACCGACGAGGCCCCGGTCACACTGTCCGTCGATCGCGAGGCCTGGTTCGTCGACACCGGCAAGCCGCTACCGCCGGACACGGACGCCGTCGTGATGATCGAGCACGTCCACCAGCCGGCACCCGACCGGATCGAGCTGCGCGCTGCGGCCTTCCCCGGCCAGCACGTGCGGCGGGTCGGCGAGGACATGGTGGCCGGGGAGATGCTCCTCCCCCACCATCACCGGCTGCAGGCGAACGACCTGGCCGCCCTGCTCGCGGCCGGCGTCTTCGAGCTCGAGGTGCTCGCGCGCCCGCGGGTCACCATCATCCCGACCGGCAGCGAGCTGGTCGACTGGCGTGACGTCGGCCCGGGCCCACCGGCGCCCGGCACGATCATCGAATCGAACTCGGCCCTCCTCGCCGGGCTCGTCACCGAGGCCGGCGGCGTGCCGACCGTCGCCCTGCGGCAGCCGGACGACCCGGAGCGCATTCGCCGGGCACTCGACGACGCGCTCGCCGGCGATGCCCACCTCGTCATCCTGAACGCCGGCGCCTCGGCCGGCTCGCACGACCACACGGTGCACACGATCGCCGCCGCAGGCCGCGTCCTGACCCACGGCGTCACCGCCATGCCCGGCAAGCCGACGATTCTCGGCATCGCCGCCGGCAAGCCGGTGGTGGGCACACCCGGCTACCCGGTGTCGGCCTGGGTCTGCTTCGACCAGTTCGTCCGCCCGGCGCTCGAACGCCTGCAGGGCCAGCCGGAGAGCGCTCGCTCCACGGTCGAGGTCACGCCGACCCGCGCCCTCGCCTCGCGACTCGGCCAGGAGGAGTTCCTGCGCGTCCACCTGGGACGCGTCGGCGAACGCATCGTGGCGACGCCGCTCAAGCGCGGCGCCGGCACCATCACCTCGTTGACGCGCGCCGACGGCATCCTGCGCATCGACGCGCACAGCGAGGGCACCGAGGAGGGTCGGCCGGTCACGGCGGAGCTCCTGCACCCGGCGGCCAGCCTCGAGGAGACGCTGGTCCTGACCGGCAGCCACGACGTGACGCTCGACCTGCTCGCCGACCACATGAAGCGACGCGCCCCCTGGATCCGCGTCTCCTCGTCCCACGTCGGCTCGCTGGCCGGCCTGGTGGCACTC
>JASFRE010000390.1:0-4690 GCA_050115055.1 Candidatus Eiseniibacteriota bacterium
CGGCTCTCGTTGAAGCGATCGTCGACCGGCAGCTGGTAGACGATGCCGAGCGCCCGCCCGCGCGGGATGATCGTCGCCTTGTGGATCGGGTCGGTCTCCGGCTGCAGCCAGGCGACCAGCGCATGACCGGCCTCGTGGTAGGCGGTCGTGCGCTTCTCGCGCTCGGAGATCACCAGGCTCCGGCGCTCGGTGCCGAGCATCACCTTGTCCTTGGAGTCCTCGAAGTCGTGGCGCGTCACCCGCCGGTGGTTGCGCCGCGCCGCCAGCAGCGCCGCCTCGTTGACGATGTTGGCCAGATCGGCGCCGGCCAGACCGGGCGTGCCGCGCGCCACGGTGGCCAGGTCGACCGAGTCGTCGAGCGGGATGTCGCGCGTGTGGACGCGCAGGATCCCCTCGCGTCCCTTCGAATCCGGGAAGTCGACGACGATCTGCCGATCGAAACGTCCCGGCCGGAGCAGGGCGGGATCCAGCACGTCGGGACGGTTGGTGGCGGCGATCAGGATGACGCCCTCGTTCGACTCGAAGCCGTCCATCTCGACCAGCAGCTGGTTGAGCGTCTGCTCGCGCTCGTCGTGGCCGCCGCCGAGCCCCGCGCCACGGTGCCGCCCGACCGCATCGATCTCGTCGATGAAGATGATGCAGGGCGCGTTCTTCTTGCCCTGCTCGAACAGATCGCGCACGCGGGAGGCGCCGACCCCGACGAACATCTCCACGAAGTCGGAGCCCGACATCGAGAAGAACGGCACGCCGGCCTCGCCGGCCACGGCCCGCGCCAGCAGCGTCTTGCCGGTCCCCGGCGGTCCGAGCAGCAGCGCCCCCTTCGGGATGCGACCGCCGAGCAGCTGGAACTTCTTCGGCTCGCGCAGGAACTCGATGACCTCCTGCAGCTCCTCCTTGGCCTCGTCGGCGCCGGCGACGTCGTCGAACGTGACCTTCGGATGGTCCTGCAGGAGCACCTTGGCGCGGCTCTTCCCGAACTTGAGCGCCGTCGAGCCGCCGGACTGGATCTGGCGGATGACGAACAGCCAGAAAGCGACGATCAGGACGATCGGCAGCCAGGCGAAGGTCATCGACCACCAGTCGAAGCGCTCGGGACGGCCGAGGATCTCGGCCCCGGGGTTCTTCTCGGCGATCTGCTCGGTCAGCTCCGAGTCGAGGGACTCGAACGGCAGCTGCACCTTGAAGTGCTTGATCGTCACCTGCTGGCCGCGCACGTCCTGGTTGACGATCTCCTCGTCCAGCTCGCCCGACACCTCGGAGCCGGTGGCGACGAGGCTCTTGATGTTGCCGTCGTCGATCTGGCGCCGGAAGAGCGAGTAGGGGATCTCGTGCTCGGGCGGACGCCCCGTCTCGGCCACCTGGAAGATGACGATGGCGAGCAGGAACAGCACCACCCAGAAGGCCAGGGTGCGCAGCGGGCGCGTCGGCGGTCCGGGCAGGCCCGGGCGGTTGCCACCGCTCGGGCCGCGCCGCCGTGGAGCCGGGCGATTCGACCGGGAATCGCGGTCGTTGTCGCGACCGCTCGACGTGTCTCGCATTGGGCGCATGGGGTCCTTCGATGCCGATGGGCGAACGCTACGCGCTTTCCTGCACGCACTTACGAGCGCTCACGGGTTGATGCCGTTGGCGAACGAGGCCGCCAGGTGGTCGGGGATGGCCCCTATAAAGGGTAGATGCCGGTAGTGGCCAGCGAGATCCATGCCATAGCCGATGACGTAGCGATTCGGAATGGTGAACCCGACCAGGTCGGCGGACACCCGGCGGGTCGGGATCTCCTTCTGGACCAGGGCGCACACCCTGATGCTGGCGGTATTGCGCAGCCGGAGGTAGTCGAGCAGGTAGGCCAGGGTCCTGCCCGTATCGATGATGTCCTCGACGATCAGCAGGTGCCGGCCGCTGATCTCCTGGCTCAGGTCGTGCAGGAGGCGGACCCGGCCGCTGGACTGCGTGGCGTCACCGTAGCTCGAGACCGACAGGAAGTCGATCTCGTGCGGCACGGTGATCGCCCGCATCAGATCGGAGAGGAAGACGATGCCTCCCTTGAGAACCGAGACGAGCAGCAGGTCGTCGCCGGCGTGCTCGCTCGAGATCTGGCGGCCCAGCTCGGCGACCCGCGCGCGGATGTGCTCGGCCGGCAGCAGCACCTCGACCGGACCGAGCCCGTTTACCTCGACCGTGGAGCCGCTCTGAACATCGGTGAAGATAGCGACACCTCCAGGATCTTGCCGGTGTTTTCGTCGACCAGGGCGTGCCGGCTACGGCGGACCCCGACCACCCAGAGCAGATGCTCCCGGTCCTCGAGGACCGGGACGGCGTGACGCCGGCGGCGCGGGATGCCGGCGTCGATCATCAGCCGTTTCACCTTCGGAGCACCGTCGAGGCCATGCGCGTCGATGCGGTCCCCGTTGCGCCGCGAGCGGATCGTGAGCGGTGGCCGGAGCGCGGCGAGGTCGAACCAGGCGCGATCCGGCGCGGCGGCCCGGATGGTGTCCAGGTCCGGCCACTCCTCCGAGCTCTCCGCGTGGATGCGCGTTCGGATCTGCAGGTCGGTGCCCGGAATCGTCAGCTCACCGTCCAGGGGAACCTCGAAGGGCTCGAGCTGCACCGCGTCACCCTGCGCCGGGGCGCGACCCGGTTGCTCGCGCGTCAGGGTCAGCCGGCGGCCCTCCCGGATGCCGACCAGGTCGCCCGGCAGCTCCACCCGGTGACCCGCCGCACCGTGCCGGCTGAGCCGGAGGAGCGCATCGATGTGGCGGTACCCGAGTCCGCGCAGTCCGCCGCCCACCCGCCGGAGTCCCGCGCGAAGCGTATATCGTTGAAGGATCGCATCGTAGGAGGACAGCCTGGCCAGATCAAGCGTTACCTGGGCGGTCGTGCCGGCCGTCCTCTGGCGGGCGGCGCCGGCGCGCCGCACGGCGTCATCCGGGTGTCGGTCACCGTCGTCCTCGACCGCCGCCAGGATGGCCTCGCCGCGTGCCTCGAGGTGCTGGTCGATCTCCGCCATCAACTCCGCGGTGCGCCCGAGGGTGTCGACGATGCCAGGATTGAAGCGTCGCTCGAGAAGGGGTACCAGCACATGACGGACCCGGTTCCGGCTCCACGTGAGCTCCGCATTCGAGTGATCGAAGCGTGCAACGATCTTTGATTCCTCGAGATAGGACTGGACCTCGGAGCGCGACACGGCCAGCAGCGGGCGCACGACCTGGAGCCGGCGGCGGCGCGCCAGCGGCGTCATGGCGGCCAGGCCGCGCGGCCCGGCGCCCCGGATGAGGCGCAGCAACAGGGTCTCCGCCTGATCGTCGGCGGTGTGGCCGACGGCGATCGTGTGCGCCCGGTGGCGGTCGGCGACGCGGGCGAGGAACGCGTAGCGCGTCTCGCGCGCCCACTCCTCGAGGTTGGCGCCACGCGGCCGGTCGGCGGGGCGGGCGATCCCGACCTCGACCGGATGGCCCAGGCGGCCGCCGATTTCCACGACGAACGCAGCGTCGTTCAGGTTATCCTCTGGACGCGTGCCATGGTCGAGGTGCGCGACCACGAGCTGGCGGTCATGCCGGGGCGCCAGCTCGGAGAGGCCCAGGAGGAGCGCCAGCGAGTCGGGGCCGCCCGACACCGCCACCACCAGCGGTCCCCGGCCGCCTGCCAGGGGACTGGAACGCATCGTGGATGCTAGCTGACGGAGCAATGGGTGCATCATGGCGGTGCGAGACGCGGGCGCGGGACGGGTCCGGACGAGCCGGATCGCAGGATCAGGGGAACAGTAGCATGAAGATCTACACGCGGACGGGCGATCGCGGCGAGACCGGTCTGCTCGGCGGCCAGCGGGTCTCGAAGTGCGCACTCCGGGTGGCGGCGTATGGCGCGGTCGACGAGCTGAGCGCGGTGCTCGGTCTGGCCGCCAGCCAGCTCGAGTTCATGACCGGCGGCGACGGGTCGGACGTGGGCGCCCGCGACGCCGGGCGGCGCCGGCTGCTTGATGGGGTGGCGGGGCTGCAGAACGCGCTCTTCGTGGTGGGCGCGGAGCTCGCGCAGGCGTCCGGCGAGCCGCGCCCCGGGATCGCGTCGCTCGACGCGGACACGGTGGCGGCCCTCGAGCGCTCGATCGACGCCATGAGCGACACCCTGCCGCCGCTCCGGCACTTCATCCTGCCCGGCGGCAGCCCGGCGGCGGCGACCCTGCACCTGGCGCGAACCGTCTGTCGTCGCGCCGAGCGTGCCGTCGTCGCCCTCGCGGCGCAGGAGCGCGTCCGCGACCTGGTGCTCGCCTACCTGAACCGGCTGTCCGACTGCCTGTTCGTCATGGCGCGCCTGGCCAATGCCATGGCCGGCAGCGCGGAGCGGATCTGGGTCGGGGACCCGTCGGCCGGTGACGCGTCCGCCGACGGTGCGTCGCCCTGAGCGGGCCGGGTCCCTCATGGAGGGCCGGTCTGACGCGATGTCCGCCGCCTCGCCGGGCGCCCGGTCCGGCCGTCACGTGGCGCCGGACCGGTCGCCCACCGATTGCGGTATCTGACACCCGGACCGTCCGATAGCCTCGCGGCGCGGGGTGGCGTCCTTCTTGCGGCCGGCAGCCGCCGGATGGATGATCCGCGGTGTCCGCGCACCGTGCGGCGGGACCCGTCACGATCCCGCCCGGCGAGCGAGCCCGGCGCGCCGTCCCGGGACCCGAGGAGTGTCAAGACATGATCATCGG
>JASFRE010000391.1:0-4685 GCA_050115055.1 Candidatus Eiseniibacteriota bacterium
CGGCCGGCGCTCGTGTCGCCGCTCCCCGGCCCGGCGTCGCGGCGCGACGGGCCCGTCACCGCCACCGGCCGGTCCTGCCAGACCGCACGGACGATGCGCCGGAGCACGTCCGGCGCCACGTCAAGGCGCTCCTGCCGATCCTCGAGATGGATGCGCATCGTCAGCTGCCGCACCGCGTGGGGTGCGTGTCGCCTCTCCGGTCGATCGTGGGCCAGGTGCGGCCGGCGGCGCGGGCCGTCCCACCGGTGCTGCCGGCGCCGCACTCCGCGCGGCACCGTCCTTGGCTCCTCGCTCGGTGGCCGGCCCGCCGCGCACCGCCCCCGGCTGCCCGCTCCCCGCCGCCGGATCCGATGCCGGCGCCGCGCGGCCACCGGTGCGCGACGCCGTGCGGCCGTTGTCGCTCCGCGCCGCCAGGTTGGCCTGTCCCGGATACTGGATGCGGTGGTGGAAGAAGCGCATCAGCACGGTGACGAATGCATCGCGCACGCGTGCCATATCTGCCAGCGTCAGCGCGGAGTTGTCGAGCTGGCCGTCGTTGATGCGGGTATCGATGATGCGCTTGACGACGATCCTGAGGCTGCCCGGAGTCGGGTCGTCGAGGGAGCGGGCGGCCGCCTCGACCGAGTCGGCGAGCATGACGACGGCGGTCTCCTTCGACTGCGGGCGGGGCCCCGGGTAACGGAAGTCGGTCTCGTCGATGTTCTCGTCCGACTCCTTGGCCTTGTGGAAGAAGTAGGACATGAGCGTCGTGCCGTGGTGCTCGGGGATGAAGTCGATGATCTCCGGTGGCAGTCCGGCCTCCTGGGCCATCATGATGCCCTCGCGCACGTGCGAGCCGACCACGAGACAGCTCATGGTCGGGGTCAGCTTGTCGTGCACGTTGCGCCCCGTCTGGTTCTCGATGAAGTACTGGGGCTTCTCAATCTTGCCGATGTCGTGATAGTAGGCGCCCACCTGCGCGAGCAGCGCGTTGCCCCCGACCCGCTCGACGCCCTCCCGCGCCAGCTCGGCCACCAGCATCGAGTGATGGAAGGTGCCCGGCGCCTCCATCGACATGCGTTTCAGGAGCACGTGATTGCGATCGAGGAGCTCGAGCAGGGTGAAGTTGGTGGTGATGCGGAACAGCCGCTCGAGGACCGGCAGCAGCACCATGGCGACCGCACCGGCCAGGAAGGCCGACAGCGCTCCGAGGAGCGCCGAGGCGGCGATGTCATGGGGCGGCATGCGTAGCGCGGTGCCGACCGCCGCTGCCACCAGGACGTAGGCGGCGCCGACCAGCAGCACCGGCCAGTAGAGCTCGTGCCGTTTCTGGAGGTTCTCGACCGCCAGCACCGCCGTGATGCCCGCCACCGACGAGCCGACCAGGAAGACCAGGAGCCCGGGGTCGAGCCGTGCGGTGTCCGACACCAGCAGGATCAGGAACATGAACGGCATGGTGAGCGCGACGAAGAGCGCCGCGCCGCGCCGCAGCAGCACCGTCGCGAGCAGTGGCAGCATCACCATTGGCACGACGAGCGGCGACAGATCGAGGGCGCGGATGATGATGAAGGCGAGCACGAGCACGATGGCGCCGAGCGTCGCCAGGAGCCCGAGGGAACGCGAGTCGACGTACAGCTGCGGCTGCTGCACCCGGAGGTAGACCACCAGCGTGCCGAGGAGCAGGCAGAGCGCTGCGAAGCGACCCAGGTTGCCGAGCAGCGTGCCGCCCACCGGGCCGGTCAGCAGGTGCTCCTCCTGATACTGCTTGAGAGAGCGCAGGACGTTGACGTGGTGGGCGGTGACCCGCTCGTGCGAGTCGAGAATGCGCTCGTTCTTGTTGACCACCTCGCCCGTGTAGACGTTGATGGCCGCCACCGCTTCCTGGATGCGCCGCTCGGTCTCCTCGATGTTGTAGACCGCGTTCGGCGTGATGAGCGACCGGCAGAGCTCGATGAACGCGTCGCGTGCCACGACGTCGCGCGGGTAGAGCCTCCGGGCCGCGCCCAGCATCGCCTGGCGCGCCTCCTCGACGGTGGTCACCGAGGTGAGCGACTTGTAGAAGCTCGAACCGCCGCGCCGCAGCGTCACGACATCGCGCCCGGCGAGCGCTGCGACCACCTCGGCCGGCACCACGGCGTTGCCCATGACCTGGGCCAGGTGCTGCCGGGCCTGCTCGATGACCGTGGCTCCCTGGGCGCTCCGCAGGAGCTCGACCGTCGCGGCCGACAGCTCGATCCCGAGCTGCCGCGCGACGCTGGCCCGGAACTCCTCGGTCGGCAGCTGCTCGGCCACCGGCCGCATGAGCTCGCGCCCGATCCGCTCGAGGCGGCGCTCGATCTCCTCGGGCACCGTCGGATCGACGTCGAGCACCGGCGGCTCGTTCTGCTCGGCCGCCAGTCGCTCGGCGGCCAGCTCGCGCTCGGTCTTCTTCACCCGGAAGCCGACCGGCGCGATGATCTCCACATCCGAGATCGCGCCCTCCTCGGGGATGCCGATCTCGGGCTCCTGCGCGAGCGGGAAGAGGAGTACGGCGAGGAGCGGCACGGCGAAGAAGAGGAGCACACGCAGTAACCGGCGCGCACGTGGCGACAGCCGGATACGAGCTTCGCGCCGCAGGCGGCGACCGTGGCGTTCCCGTCTTCGGTACTTCATGATGGATGCTCGGCCCCACCAGCCGGCCGGCGGTCAGCGGGCGGGACGTCGTCGTCCGCGCCGTCCTCCCCCGCCAGGCCACCTCCGGGCCGACTCTCCTGACCATCCGGAGCCAGGTCACCGTCCTGGGTCCGGTCGTTGCCATGCGCCCGATCGTCGTGCTCGGCGAACGCGCGGATGATGTCCCGGACCAGCCGGTGCCGGACCACGTCGCGACCGTCCAGGTACACGAAGGCGATCGGCTCGATTCCCGCGAGCACCGCCTGGATCTGGATCAGGCCCGAGCGCTGCGGATCGGCCAGATCGACCTGGGTGATATCACCCGTGATCACCGCCTTCGACTGCGGACCGAGCCGGGTCAGGAACATCTTCATCTGACCGACCGTGGTGTTCTGTCCCTCATCGAGAATGACGAACGCGCGGTTCAGCGTCCGACCTCGCATGTAGGCCAGCGGCGCGATCTCGATCACCCCGACCTCGATCAGCTTGCGCATGCGCTCGGTCGGCATGAGTTCCCCGAGCGCGTCGTAGAGCGGCCGCAGGTAGGGATCGACCTTCTCGCGAAAGTCGCCTGGCAGGAAGCCGAGGCTCTCGCCGGCCTCGACCGCCGGGCGGACCAGCAGGATCCGGTCGACTCGCTCCTCGTTGAGGGCGGCGACCGCCTTGGCCACCGCCAGGAAGGTCTTGCCGGTACCGGCCGGCCCGATGCAGAAGACGACGTCGTGGGTGTCGATGGCCTCCAGGTAGCCCGCCTGGCCGGCACTGCGCGGCCTGACGAGGTTCGACCCGACGCGCACCGCCCCGGCCCCGGCGCTGTGCCAGGCCATGGCTGGCCGGGCACCGCTGCCGCTGCCGCTACCGCCACCCTGGTCGCCCTGTCGCTCACCACGTTGGCTGGCGGCGCTCCTGGCACCGTCGAGCAGCTCGGCCGCCCGGCCACGCCGCGCCTGATCGACCAGCGACCGCACGAGGCGTGCGGCCTCGTGCACGGACTGTGTCTCGCCGAGCACGGTGATGGCGCCGTCGCGCAGCACGAGTCGCACCGGCAGGCGCTGCTGGATCGCCCGCAGGTTGCGGTCACCGGTGCCGACGACCAGCAGCGGATCGATCTCGCCGAGCTCGATGATCTCCCGGCTGTCGGACGGGGCGTTCACGGTCGATCGAGGTCTCACAAAAAAGAGGAAAACCCCTGGCGCCCAACCGTTCGGACGCCAGGAGTTTTCCTCGGCTGCCGGCGTCTAGACGCCGGCGATGCTGAACGTGAGCTCCATGATCGGGCTCCGCGGATGGGAGACCCCTCGCGGCAGCAGGGGCCACACCCGGTCGCGCTCCGATGGACTGGACGCTCCACGCGCTATCGGGGGATCCTCAGTACCTGGTCCGGGTAGATCAGATCCGGATCCGAGATCTGATCCTCGTTCGCCTTGTAGAGATCCGGCCAGCGCTTGGCGCTGCCGTAGACCTCCCAGTAGGAGGCGATCAGGCTCAGGTACTCGCCCGACTGCACCATGTGCTCCTTGGGCATCCCGCGCGGGATCTTGAGCACCCAGTCCGGGTAGATCAGGTTCGGATCGACGATCTTGTCCCGATTGGCGCGATAGATCCGCGGCCACTTGTCCGGATCGGCGTAGATCTTCTCCTGGCCGGAGATCGTGTACAGGCAATCGCCACGCACGACGGTGTACTGACGCGGCTTCGACTTCTCCCGATCGAGCTCCGCCTGCTTGCTCTGCACCTCGCTCTGGAGCGCATTGAACTCGGAGTTGACCTGGGTCAGCTGCGACTCGAGGCCGCCGATCGCCCCGCGCGCCTCATCGGCCTGGGCGCGTGCGCCCGCTGCCTGGCTCTCCAGATTCTGCTGCGCCTGCGCGAGCTCGTCACAGTAGGCGTCGCGCTGCTCGGACGAGAGCTTGTTGAACTCTTCCGCACTGTAGTAGTCGCCGGCACCGACATTGGCCTGCCGATCAACGCCCCCGCCGCACCCGGCCAGGAGCGCCGAGATCAGGACCAGCCCGAGCACCGGAGTGAGGAATGGATTCCGCCCATTCCAACTC
>JASFRE010000392.1:0-4675 GCA_050115055.1 Candidatus Eiseniibacteriota bacterium
CCTGCTATACCTGCCATCCCGGCGTCCACGCGCGCTGCCTGCGCGGCACCATGGCCACTGACTTCGGCATGATCTGCCAGGACTGCCATGGCGGGTTGCACCAGGTCGGCGAGTCGATCAGCAGCGGTCGCACGCCGTGGCTCATGGAGCCAGCCTGCCGCAACTGTCACACGGCGCAATTCGGCGAGCCGGTCGGCCAGCTCTACCGCCAGAGCACCGGTCACGGCGGCGTCATGTGCTCCGGTTGCCACAACAGCCCGCACGCCATCCTTCCGACCGACGAGCCGCGCGACAACGCCAACGTCATTGCCTTGCAGGGCACGGCCGGCACCCTCTCCGACTGCACCGTCTGTCACGGCAGCATCCCCTCAGGGCCTGGGCCGCACGGCATCGGCTCGACCTCGGTCGATGACGTGGCCTCCGAGGTGCTGAGCGCCGATCTCGTGATGCGCGTCGGTCCCAACCCGGTGCGCGCCAGGACGCGCATCACGATCCCGGCCGGCGCCGGCCCGGAGGGACGCGTCATGGTCTTCGACGTCCAGGGTCGCACGCAGGCGGTCTTCAAGCCGCGTCGCGGCGCCGACGGCGAGCTCTGGATGGAGTGGGACGCGAGAGGTCGCGGCGGCCGGCGCGTCGCCGGGGGCACCTACTTCCTGCGCTGGGAGAACGGCGTGCGAAGCGCGGCGGCCAAGGTCCTGGTCATGGAGTGACGGGACCGCGCGCGCGGCGCGCGCCTCATCGGGTCGGGGCACTCGACGGGGTCGGGGCACTCGACGACGGGGTGTCCCCGACCTCGATCAGCGTGACCGTGCGCGCCTGGCGGTCCCAGTAGAAGTGCGTCGGCTGCCGACGGACCCCGAGGCCGCGCGCCTCGAGGGCGGCCACGAAATCGCCCTGGTACCAGCGGTCCGGGTCGGCGATCAGCGCCCGGCCGCCGCGGCGCAACAGCGCCGCCAGCGTGCCGGCGAGCGGCTCGACGTGCGAGCGGTCGTAGAGCAGGTCGGCACCGACGATCCAGTCGAAGTCGCTCTGCGGCACGGTCGCATCTTCCTGCGAGACGTTCCAGTCGAGCACCGCGGTCTCGACCACGAGCCCGTTCAGCACGGCGCTCCGGCGCACCACCTCGATCGCCACCGGCTCGCGATCGGTGATGAGCACGCGGGCACCGCGCTGCGCCGCCGCCAGCCCGGGCACGCCGACCCCGGCACCAAGCTCGAGGACCCGTCGTCCCGCCAGTGGCATGCCGACGAGACGCCGCCCGAGGGCGATGGCCGACGGCCAGACGTCGGCCCAGTAGGGCGGGCGGAAGTCGGGCGCCGAGCCGCCGGGCGCGTCGTCGTCGGCGGCCATTGTCTCGCCGGCGTAAGCGTCGATCGCCTGGTCGATCAGCTCCTCGGGCGCCACCGGACACCAGATGCTGAGCGCCACGTGACCCAGCATCACGTGGCGTTCGACGAGCCGGGGAAGCTCGCCCTGGAAGTCGCGTGGCGTGCCGCTCATGGGTCGGATCGCACCCTGGAACCGCGGCGGCCGCGCGGGGATTCAACCCGGGACGCCGCGTGCCGGCATGCATGGTAGAATCGTGGGGTGCCGGAGCCGCCCCGCACGGGGCGTCGGAACCGCGAGGGTGTCCCGGTGACCACGCACCGGCGGCTCCCGCGCTGGACGCCGACGATACACGCAAACGAGGTCCCGCACACCCGCGCACCGGTCCCCGCCCGCCGCGCCTCCCGGCCCGACCCCCAGGAAGTCAGTGATGTCGATCAGGTCGAGCACCGCCACGCCCTCCGCCGTCTGTCTCGCGCTCCTCGTTGCGGCGCTCCTGGCTGACGTCGTCCCGGCGCGGGCGACGCGCGATGCGCCGCCCCGCCTGCCTGTCGCCCTGCGCACCGAGCCGTCCTACGACGCCGTGCGCCGCGACTTCATCGCCGGCCGCCTGGCGCGCGACGTCGCAGCCGTCGACTTCGACGAGGACGGGCACCTCGATCTCGCCGTCGCCCGCTTCGACTTGGCGGGCGGCGACCGCGTCGAGCTGCTGCGCGGCGACGGCGCCGGTCGCCTCGAGCGCGTCGCCTCGCAGCCGACGGTGGGCGGCGTCACGGCGATCGTCGCCGCCGATGTCAACGCCGACGGCCACGACGACCTGGTGACCGCCGGCTTCCTCGACGACGCGCTCGGCCTGCACCTGGGCGACGGCCACGGCGGCTTCGTGCTCGTGCCGCTGCCGCTGCCGGTCGAGGCGCCCTTCGATGTCGCGGTAGATGACGTCGACGGCGACAGCCACCTGGACCTGGTGGTGCCGGCCAGCTCGAGCGGCGTCACCCTCGTGCTGCTCGGCGACGGTGACGGCGGCTTCACCTCCGGGGCGAGCCTGCCGAGCGGCATCGCCCCCGGCAGCGCCAGCACCGGCGATCTCGATGCCGACGGTCACGTCGACCTGGTGGTGACCGATGCCGACGGCGATCGCTGCCGGGTCTTCCGCGGCGCCGGCGGCGGCACCTTCCTGCCGCCGGTGGTGCTCGAACCGGGTGCGCGCCCGGTCGCCTCGTCGATCGCGCCGCCGCTCGCCGCGGGCGAGCCGACGCTCCTCGCCGTCGCGCTGCGTGACGACAGCCTGGTGCGGGTCTACGCCTGGCCGGCGGGGGCGTCGCAGCCGATCGAGCTCGCGGGGCTCGAGGCCGGCCAGAACCCGCAGGCGGTGCGCTTCGCGCACCTGGCGCCGGGTGAGCGCGGCCTGGTGATCGCCGCCCAGAGCTCCGACCAGCTCGTCCTCCACGATCGCGTGGAGACCGTGCCGGCGCCGCGTCCCGAACCCGTCGCCCCGTCGCTCGTCGTCATGACCCAGGCCAGTCCGACCGCGGTGGCGATCGGCGACTGGACGGGTGACGGCATCGACGACTACGTGCTGCCCGGTTTCAACACCGAGTCGGTATCGCTGCACGTGGGCGATGGGGTGGGCGGCGTCGAGCGCCCGCCATTCGTCGAGGTGCCGGGCTCGGTGGCGTCGATCCTGCCGGTCGATCTGGACGGCGATCCGCTGGTCGACCTGGCGGTGCTGCGCATCGTCGATCGCCGGGTGTCGGTGCTACGCGGAGTGGCGCCGGGCCAGTACGAGGCGGTCGACCTCGGGGAGCCGCTGCCGCAGGTGCCGACCGGGCTGGCGACGCTCGACCTGGACGGCGACGACCAGCCGGACTTCGTGACCGGCAACGCCCTCGGCTCGGACCTCTGGCTGCTGGGTTCGGCCGGCGGCTACGCGCTCACCACGGCCACCTTCGGCGGCGCCGGGCCGACGTCGCTGGTCGCCGCCGATTTCGACGGCGA
Organism: Candidatus Eiseniibacteriota bacterium; assembly: GCA_050115055.1. Lineage (GTDB taxonomy): Bacteria > Eisenbacteria > RBG-16-71-46 > CAVPCR01 > CBDCWB01 > JASFRE01. Next base: position 3,325 of record JASFRE010000392.1, read on the forward strand.
CGGGGATGACGACATCGCCGCCACCCTCTTCCTGAGCGGGCTGGTCAGCATCGTCGAGAACGATGGCACCGGCGGCTTCGCCGCGCCGCGCATCGTCGTCGTGGGCGGCGCACCGCTGGCGCTGACGCACGGCGACTGGAACGGGGACAGCCGTCGCGACCTGGCCTACGTCGATTTCGAAGACGACGCGCTCCACGTGCTGCTGCAGGGGATCGACGGTGGGTTCGACCGGCGAGCGGTCTACGCGACCGCGGTCGGCGCGGCGCGCGGCGTCGCCCCCGGTCAGCTCGACGGGCGCGGGGCCACCGATCTCGTGGTCAGCGGTGACGCCGGCATCGAGCTGTTCGCGGGCGACGGTGCCGGCGGCTTCGCGAGCCTGCAGCGCTTCGCCACCGCGGCCGAGTTCGAGGGCGTGCGCGTCGCCGACCTGGACGGCGACGGCCGGGACGACGTCGTCGCCGCCGATCGCAGCGGCCACGGCATCGTCATCCACCCGGCGGAGCCGACCGGGAACGGCGGGCCGCTGGGGTCGGGAGTCGCCTTCGGCACCGATCGCGGCCCGGTCGACCTGGTGGTGGCATCCCTGGACGGCGACGCCCGGCCCGACCTGGCGATCGTCGCTCGCCCCGGCGGTCGCGTGACGTTGCTCCTGAGCGCCGGCCGGGCGTCGCGGGTCGCGGTGGGGGAGACGGCGGCCGGCGACGGGACGCCGGCCGTCGACGCGATGCCCGCGGCGACACTCGCGGCGACACCCGCGGCGATGCCCGCGCACGGCTTCGTGGCACCCAATCCCTTCGCGGCGACCACGCGGCTCAGCTTCGATCTCGCCGCCGCCGGTCGCGCCGTGCTGCGCATCTACGACGCGCAGGGGCGGCTCGTCGCGCGCCCCTACGACGATCGCCCGGCCGGTACGCGGCTCGAGATCGTCTGGGACGGGCGCGACCTGCGCGGCGCCAGCGTCGCTCGCGGGGTCTACTTCTACGAGCTCGAGGTGGGCGGCACCGCCTCCCGCCTGCGCGGCAAGCTGCTGCGCCGCTGACGCCGGGAGCAGCGCGGCGTCGCGACGTCGCCGTGTCGCACCTTCCCCCGCCGCGCCGTCAACGCAGGACGTAGGCGATGATGGTCGGTGCGTCCGCGTCGCCGCCGGTCGCGTCGCCGTCGCCGTCGGTCGCGTCGCTGGCGCCGCCGGTCGCGTCGCCGTCGCCGCCGGTCGCGTCGCCGTCGCCGTCTCCGTCACCGTCGTCGGCCGGCCGCGTGAGGCGGACGACCAGCCGTCCCGGATCGACGAGGACCACGAGGTCGCGGCCGACCGGCCGCGGATCGTCGGCCGGCGCCGCCAGGGCGACCTGGC
>JASFRE010000393.1:0-4667 GCA_050115055.1 Candidatus Eiseniibacteriota bacterium
GCCGGCCCGCAGGTGGGCCGCCGCCGTCTCGATTTCGACGCCGTGCGTCTCGAGGCGCCGCAGCGACTCGATGCCGGTGGCGATCGTGAAGGCCAACTCCTCGACCGCGCTGCCGCCGCCGTCGTGATACGGCGTGCCGTCGACCCAGACCGAGCCGAGCCGCGGGGTGTGCCGCGCTGCCCAGACCGTGGTCGCCGCCAGGTCGGCGAAGCACGCATCGAGCGAGCGCGCCAGGGAGCCGGATGCCGCCAGCGCGCCGAGCGGATCGAGCACGATCGCCCCGTCCAGCGTCGCCAGATCGATGCCGTGCCGGCGCGCGACCGTCTCGAGGAGCTCGCACGCCGCGGCACCGTCACCAGCCCGGGCACGGATGAAGAGCGGCTGCGCGGCCGGGTCGATGTCCTCGAGCAGACTGTCGAGCGCATCGGAGCCGACCCAGATCGCGTTCTGACCGCGCGCCAGCGCCGCGCGCAGCGCCGCGTTCGGTGTCGCCGACCCGGCGGGCGTCCCGGTCGCCGCGCCGGTCGCCGCCTCGGTCGCCGCCCCGGTCGCCGTGCCGTCGAGACGCCGGTCGAGCTCCTGGGCGATCCGCCAGCCCCCCGCGCGGTTGCCGAGCACCGAGGCGCCGCGCAGGAACGGCGTCTCGCCGGGCATCGATCCGACCGCCGCCAGTCCCGCGAGGTCCTCGCGGTGATAGATCGGCTCGAGCGTGATCCCCTCGACCGTCCGTGTGCGCATGCGCCGGTCGAACGGGGCGCCGCGCAGCAGGCGCTCGGCCTCGGCGCGCCAGGCCTCGTGGCTGGCGGGCTCGAAGGCCGCGAACAGACGTTCCCGCGTCGCGCCAGCGGGCTCGCGGCCGCGCGCCGTCGTGCGGGTGCTTCCGGGTTCCTGGCTTGCCATCGATCTCTCGCTTGCTGGAAGAGGACCGGCCGGCGGTCGGCGGTGCGCACCATCACGTACCGCGCGCGCCGGTCGCAGCGCCGCTCGCGGGCGCGGGCGCGGTGGCGGGCGCGCTCGCGGGCGCGCTCGCGGGCGCGGTCTCGGGCGCGCTCGCGGGCGCTCGGACCACGCAGTCTGGCGTGTTCCGAGCGTGCGATCGAACCCCGCAGTCTACCGTGTCCCGAGCGGGCGATCATCCCCCGTCGAAGCCCCCGGCCGCGATGCGACTTGCGGCGGCGATCGCGGTCCGGAACAATGTGCCCTCCGAGCCGTGCCCCGGCGCCTGCATGCCAAGTGCCGACCCCGTGACGGGAGACCCCGACGTGACCGACTGGCACACCCTGACCATCGACGAGACCCTTGCCGAGCTCGACGTCGATCCGGTGCGTGGTCTCGACCCCGACGCGGTCGGCGACCGCCGCGCCATCCACGGACCGAATGCGCTCGTCGAGCGCCGTGGACGCGGCCCCTGGTCGATCCTCGCCGGCCAGTTCCGGAGCGTGCTCGTCCTGGTACTGATCGCCGCGGCGCTGGTCTCGGGTCTCGTCCTCGAGGAGTGGGTCGACGCCAGCGTCATCGGGGTCATCGTCGTCCTCAACGCGCTGGTCGGTTTCCGCCAGGAGTACCGCGCCGAGCGCTCGATGGAGGCGCTCGAGCGGCTGGCCGCACCCGTCGTGCGCGTGCGGCGCGGCGGCCACCTGATCGAGGTCGAGAGCCACCGGCTGGTGCCGGGCGACATCGTGCTCCTCGAGGCCGGCAGCATGGTGCCGGCCGACTGCAGGCTGCTCGAGACGGCGGCGCTGCGCGTCGATGAGTCGTCGTTGACCGGCGAGTCGGTGCCGGTCGACAAGCAGACCGCCGCCCTCGGGGACCCCGGGACACCGCTCGGCGACCGCACCTGCATGACGTACATGGGCACCATCGTGACCTACGGGCGCGGCGTCGCGGTGGTCTGCGCGACCGGCATGCAGACCGAGCTCGGCGCCATCGCCGACCGGCTGCAGACGGTCGAGAAGGAGGCGACGCCGCTGCAGGTCGAGCTCGACCGGCTGGGCCGGCTGCTCCTGGTCGCCGCCGTGGTCCTGATCGCCATCGTCGCCGCCATCGGCTGGCTGCGCGGCGCGCCGCTGCAGATCGTCTTCCTGACCGCGGTGAGCATGGCGGTGGCCGCCATCCCGGAAGGGCTGCCGGCGGTGGTGACGATCGCGCTGGCCCTGGGCGCGCAGCGCATGCTGGCCCGGCGCGCGCTCGTGCGCCGGCTCCCGGTGGTCGAGACCCTCGGCTCGGTCACCACCATCTGCTCCGACAAGACCGGCACCCTGACCCAGAACCGGATGGCGGTGACGACGCTGCTCCTCCCGGACGATCGCCTCGAGGTGCCGTCCGACGCCTCGAGCCGCGGCGCGCGGCGCGGCGTCGCCGCCGCCTACGACACCCTGCTCGTCCAGCATCCCGACGTCGCCCTCCTGCTGATGGGCGGCGCCCTCTGCAACGACGCCATCGCCGAGGTCCCCGACGATGCCGCGGTCGGCCGGCACGACGCGAGCGGCGGCGACCCCACCGCGCACGGGAACGAGGCCGCCGCGGGAAGCGCCGTCGCCTCCGGGCCCGACGACCTGCCGCACTCCGAGGCGCCGCGCGCCATCGGCGACCCGACCGAGGGCGCGCTGGTCATCGCCGCGGCGCTCGCCGGCATGCCGAAGGAGGCGCTCGAAACCCATCTCCCCCGCGTGGCCGAGGCGCCGTTCGACTCCGAACGCCGTCGCATGACGACGGTGCATGCCGTGAAGACCGCCGCCGAGGGGCTGCCGGGGCCGCTCTCCGAGCTCTGGCGTGACGTCTCGCCGCTGACCGCCGCACCGGAGTTCGTCGCCTTCACCAAGGGTGCGGCCGACTCGGTGCTCGCCGCCTCGAGCCATGTCTGGGTCGACGGCCGCGCGCGCCCCCTCGACGCGGTGGGCCGCGCGGCGCTCGAGGACCTGAATGCGAGCCTCGCCGCCGACGGCGTCCGCGTGCTCGGCGTCGCCTGGCGGTTCGTCGAGACGCCGCCGCGTCACGACGTCGCCAACCAGCTCGAGCACGACCTCGTCTTCCTCGGCATGCTCGGCATGGCCGATCCGGTGCGGCCGGAGGCCGTCGAGGCGATCCGCACCTGTCGCGCCGCCGGCATCCGGACGATCATGATCACCGGTGATCATCCGCTGATGGCGCGCTCGATCGCCGGCCAGCTCGGGATGCTGTCCGGCCCGCTGGGCGACGACGACGCGGCGCCGGACGGCGCGCATCGCCCGCGAACGGACGCCCCGGGGCAGGACGCCGCGGCCCAGGACGCCGCCGACGCGCCCGAGGTCCTGACCGGCGCCGATCTCGCCACCTTCTCGCCCGAGACGCTGCGCCGTGCCGTGCGTCGCGTCGCCACCTACGCGCGCGTGGCGCCCGAGCAGAAGCTCGACATCGTCGACGCGCTGCAGGCCGAGGGCGAGATCTGTGCCATGACCGGTGACGGTGTCAACGACGCGCCGGCGCTGCGCTCGGCCGACATCGGCGTGGCGATGGGCGTCGCCGGCACCGACGTGGCGCGCGAGGCCGCCGACATGGTCCTCCAGGACGACAACTTCGCGACGATCGTCGAGGCGGTCGAGGAGGGGCGCACGATCTTCGCGAACATCCGGCGCTTCGTGCGCTTCCTCCTGTCCTGCAACACCGGCGAGCTCTGGATCTTCCTGATCGCTCCCTTCCTGGGCATGCCGCTGCCGCTCATGCCGGTGCAGATCCTGTGGATGAACCTGGTCACCGACGGACTGCCGGCACTCGGGCTCGGCGTCGAGCCGCCGGAGCCGGACATCATGCGGCGGCCGCCGCGACCACCGCGGGCGCCGATCGTCGACCGCGGGCAGGGCGCGCACATCCTGTGGGTCGGATTGCTGGTCGCGGCCGCCGCGCTGGCCCTCGGCGCTCTCGAGTGGCGGGCGGCGGGGTCGCCGGGCGGCGCCGGCAGCGAGACCCACGTGGCGACCGCCGCCAGCACCTGGCAGACCATCCTCTTCACGACCATGGTCTTCGCGCAGCTCGCGCTGGCGCTGGTCGAACGCTCCGATCGCGCATCGCTGTGGACGATCGGCCTCGCCTCCAACCGCACCGTGCTGCTGGCCGTCCTGGCGAGCATCGCCCTGCAGCTGGCGGTGGTCTACCTGCCGCCCGCGCAGGTCTTCTTCAAGACGGTGCCGCTCGATGTCTCGCAGCTCGGGCTGTGCGCCGCCGCCGGACTCGTCGCCGCCGTCGCCGTCGAGATCGAGAAGGCGCTGCGGCGGCGTTTCTCACCACCCTTGCGCCCGTAGAGCGCAGGCGTCACCATCCCGGGACGTTCACCCGCGACCCTCGACCCTGAACCATGGACCAGCAGCATGAAGACGCTCGTTGCCCCCGTTCCGGCCACCGGGACCTCGATCCACCCCGCCACCCGCTCGATCCCCGGTCCGCGCCGCGCCCGGCCCCCGGCCCTGCTGCCGGTCCTGCTCCTCGCCGCCGCCGTGAGCGGCGTCGCCGCGTCCGGTGCCGGCGCCGTCGAGCCGGTCGGCGCCCGCCATCCGGCGCTCAGCCCTGATGCCACATCGCTCGCCTTCGACTGGCGTGGCGACATCTGGGTGGTGTCGTCGGAGGGCGGCCGCGCGCGACGCCTGACGGTGCACACGGCCCACGACGCCCGCCCGCGCTGGTCACCCGACGGC
>JASFRE010000394.1:0-4664 GCA_050115055.1 Candidatus Eiseniibacteriota bacterium
CGAGGTGCTGGTGACGCACGTCGCCGATGCGATCACCACCCGCTGGGCCGAGATCCAGCCGCTCAGCGTCGGCCTCGAGGCGGCACGCACCATCGCCCGTCAGCGCACCGACCGCAACACGCAGCCGACGGTCGAGTGCGTGCAGGGTGATCGCCTGACACTGCTCGACGAGCAGCTCGAGCTCATCGACCTGCCGTTCTATGTGGTCGACTACCAGTTCCGTACCCTCGAGCACCGCGTGGTGCTGGATGGCTGGAGCGGCAAGGTCACGGCCCACCTCGACGGGACCCGGCACCCCGGGACGACGGATGAGGTCGCCGGATCGACGTCTGACGACGACGGCGACGTCGCCGCGCATGGCAGCGCAGGCGACGCGCCGGACGGCACCGACCCACACGGCACCACCGGTGCCATCGGCACCACGGCCTTCCTGCCGGCACGGTGTCCGGTCTGCCACGGTGAGATGTCGCTCCACCGGCTCGACCGCGTCCACGTCTGCGCGTCCTGCCACCGGGCCTGGGAGTTCGAGGGCCCCGTGGCGCGCGAGGTCCGCCACCGGCTGATCGACAACGCCGTCGATCCGGCGGAGACCGGCGAGGCACGGAGTGCCCGGCTGCTGCCCTTCTGGGCCGTGCGCGTCACCGCCAGCGGCTGGCAGGCGAGCGTCGATCAGGCCGGGGACCAGCGGCTCACCGTCTACATCCCTGCCTTCGACGGGCGTCACATCGAGCGGTTGAGCCAGCTCGGGATCCACATCACACGCTCCCGTCCCGACTACGGCGTCCACGCGCGCTGGCCCGTGACCCCGAGCGGCTGCACCGTCGGGCGCGCCGATGCGACCCGCATGGCCTGGGTGCTCCTCGGCGCCATGGCCAGCCCGGACCCCGGGTCGTTCGCGCGTTTCATCGAGTCCGGCGCGGTCGACATCGAGGACACGCAGCTCGCCTGGATCCCGTTCCGTGCATCGGGGTTGTACCTGCGGGAGCCGGTGAGCGGCGCTCTCGTCCGCGAGGTCGCCACGCAACCCTGGGACGCCCAGGACCTGCTCGCCGCCTGACGGGCCACGGCCGATCCGTGCTAGCCTTGCGCCTGCCGGACCGCCGCCGGAGCGTCTCCTCCCGATCCCGAGCCGGCCAGCGGCCATGGGCCCGCACGATCCATGAACCGACCTCCGACCACCCGACACGGCGACGACCGTGATCGCCGCGGCGGCGCTGCGCCGGCCGCCGTCCGGGCGGCGCTGATGGCCGTCATCTGCGTGGTGCTGTTCGCCGGCAACGGCACCGGCGAGCCACCGCCACCGGTCCCCCCCGGCGACCGCACGAGCCCCACGCCGGGCAGGACGACCGGGCGCGGCGGACTCCACGGCGCCTTCTTCCGCGTGCCGACCAATCTCTCCGACTCGCCCTCGGCCACCAGCCTGGCCCGCACCAGCCCGCGCTCGATCGTGCTCGACGACGACGGCACGGGCTTTGCCCTGTGGATGGAGCGCATCGTGCACTCCGGGGGCACGACGCGCGAGATCGCGCTCAAGGCCTACCGCACCGGCGCCGGCTGGGACTCGTTGATGACGCCGGTTGCCTGGTGGGACGGCGAGGAGTCGACCGATCCGACCTGCGCCATCGATCACGGCGGCGCGATTCACCTGGCGTGGGTCGATCGGCGCCCCGGCCAGCCGCAGGTCTTCGCGCAGCTGTTCGATCGTCGGCGCGGCCGGCTGAGCGATCCGCTGCAGCTCTCCGACGGCAGCGCGCCGGCCGCCGACGTGGCGCTCGCCACCGGTCCCGATGGATGGGAGCACGCGGTCTGGACCGAGGTCTCCGGTGCGCGCTCGACCCTCCGGCATCGCACGGCGTCTCCCGGCGGTCGCTGGTCGCCGATCGACACGCCGCCGCTGCCGGATGCGCCGGTGATCCCGGCGGCGTACGCCCCCGACATCGTCGTCGACGACGACGGCCGTGCCCACTGTGTCTGGGAGTGGGGTCGACCCGAGGGTGTCGGCATCGGGTATGCCAGCTGGGAGCGCGATCGGGGATGGTCGAGCCCGACGCTGGTCGCCCCGGCGACGACCGGTCGCTACGCGCAGACTCCGGTGGTTGCCGTCTCACCGCACGGGGACGTCTGGGTCGCCTGGGCGGTGCTCGAGGCGGACGGCTCGAGTCGCATCATGCTGCGCGGACGGCCCCCCTCGGGTGTCTGGCGGGGAGCTCAGCCGATCACCGCCAGCCAGATCGAGGTGGTCGCCCCGGCGCTGGCGGTCGACCACTGGGGGACCGTGCACCTGGTCTGGGAGGAGGGGATGGCGGCAAGCGACGAGGAGGATCCGGTGCCCTCGCGCGAGATCATGTATGCCGCGCTGGTGACCGAGCCCGGTGCCGGCAACGCGCAGCCCATCGCCCCCCGATCGCTCACGCCGACGCCCGGCGGGCCGCGTCACCGGCCGATGCTCGCCGTCGATGCGACCGGGCGCATCGCCGCGGCGTGGCTCGATGAGATGATCGGGCTCGGCGATCTCGTGGTGCGCATGGGCGTCTCGGGCTTCGCCCCACCGCCCCGCTGAGCGTGCCGCGCCACCGGCACTCGCCGGTGCGCAGGCATGAAGAACCCCGGCTCCCCATTCAGGGAAGCCGGGGGATCTTCGCCGGGCAACGGTGGGGTCGCGCGCCCCCGACAGCGCGCGCTCCTACCGGAACGAGGCCTTGATGCCGCCCCAGGTCGACGACTCGACCGGCAGCGGATTCTCCCACTGCAGGAGAGCGTCGTAGCGCATGCCGTAGCCTTCGGGAATGTACGCGCCCTGATCGTTGGTGTACCCACCACCCAGGTGCCAGCCGATCGTCATGTGCATGTCGTGCAGATCGCGGTAGGCCTTGCCGCCGGTCGCGCGCAGCTCGCTCGCCGTGTAGGCAATGGTGCCGATGCCGGCGGGTTCGTAGAACAGCGTCACCAAGTCGCGGAAGGCGAAGCGCAGCAGGTGGCTGCCATCGACGAAGTACGCCGGCACCTCGGAGGGATCGAGCGGCGGCACCTCGTCCGGCGAGGTCGTCGACTGGAAGGGGGCATTGAAGGCCGGATCCTCGAAGAGATCGACGTAGCCCCCATCGTAGTGGTACTCGATCAATGGGCCGTTCTGCACCACGCTCTCGAGCCGTGCACTGTGGATGTAGACCGTGTACTCGTTGCGCGCGAAGTCCAGAGCGAGAGGCACGGACGTCGTGCCGGCGTTCATCGCCGCCACGACCTGCAGCACGTCACCCGGCTCCTGCGGTTCCGGCGCGATCGAGAAGCCCCAGAAATCGAAGCGGATGATCTCTCCGCTTCCCTCACCCGTCGAGGCGACGGCGGTGGTCGCCAGCAGGGCGACGAGGCACAGACCCGGCAAGGCTCGTTGCAGAAGCGTCTTGGTCATCGAAGCACCCTTGGACGTCCTTGAAGTGGAGATCGTCTGTGGAGCCCGTTGCGCGGTAGGCGGCCGGCAGGAGACGCAGCGGCGCAGTCCGTTCAGAGCTTCAGTTCCGATTCCGGTTCGCGACCATGGGGCCTCGAGGCCCGAGACAGGCTCACCGCGGAGAGCACTCGCAGGGCGTCTCCGCGGCGAGACCTGGCTCCAGTTCCGAGTCGAGATCCAGACGTCACATCGCGCTGGTCAGCGCGCTCTTGCTCTTTGGTCTAGTCGCTGAACTGCGCCTTGACCGCACCCCAGGTCGTCGGCTGCACCGGGACCGGATCGAGGAGGATCTGGCCATCCCACTGCAGGTCGTAGCCCTGCGGCGTCCCGAAGACGAAGACACCACCGAAGGTGTAGCCGGTGGTCTGCGGGCCGAGATCCAGATAATGGTCACCACCGGTGAAGGTCACGTTCGCCTCGAACGCACCCGAGTTATAGAGCGTGTTGTAGAAGATCGTGAACTCGGTGAGCTCGCCCGACAGGTAATCGACGCCGTCGATGTACGAGCTCGGCGCGGTCTGGTTCGGCGGCAGGATGCCGGGGTCGGCCAGCGAGCCGCTCGCGAACGCGTCCTCGAACAGGCCGACCGTGCCCGAGTCGTAGCTCACGACGATGTTGTTCGGATCGGGCTGCTGCTGCCCCACCGAGAGCATGCCGGCGAGGTGCACCGTGTACTGGAAGTTGGCCGGATCCCACTGCAGGGGAGTGGTCAGCCCGTCGATGATGGCGACCAGCTCGAGCGCGTCACCCGGGTTCGACACCGGGAAACCGCCGTCCTCCCAGGAGTAGCCGGCGAAGTCGATCAGGCTGGCACCGAACGAGCTGGCGGGGTACAGCGCGACCGTGACCAGCAGGGCGAACGCGAACTTCCTCATTGGGTTACCTCCGAATCACTGATGAGTATGACGTCTGTTGCTCGGAACATCCCGCGGCCGGCGAGACCGGCACATGCTGCGCGGGGCAGCCCTCGACCGGTCACCCGGTCACGCGCTCCCGGACGCACGCCCACACACGGCGCCCACCGGTCGCGCTCCTTTCAGATCACTCGAACAGGGCCTTGATGCTCCCCCAGGTCCTCGGTTCGACCGGAGTCGGCGTCTCGACCTCGAGCTTGCCACCATAGAGCATCTGGTAGCCGCCGGGCACCGGTGCCCCGACGTCGAACCAGCCGCTCCAGACCCAGTCATTCTGAATCCCCTGCGCGATCAGCTCGCTC
>JASFRE010000395.1:0-4654 GCA_050115055.1 Candidatus Eiseniibacteriota bacterium
GAGCTGGACGGCGATCCCCTGGCGCGGGCCGAGGACGTGGTGCGGTCGGTGGCACGGTCGGCGACGCCGTTCACGGTGGTCCTCGAGCGCCTCGGCTGCTTTCCCGATCGCGGCCGTCCGCGGGTGTTCTGGGTCGGCCTCGGCGACGGCGCGCCACGGCTCGCCGAGCTGGCCACGGCGCTGGCGGAGGGCTTCGCGGCGGCCGGCCTCGGCCGGGAGGCGCGGCCATTCCGGCCCCACCTGACGATCGGGCGCCTCAGGCAGCCCGACCGGCGCCGGCGCGGTCGGCGGCCGCAGCCGCCCCCCAAGCCACCCCAGGCGGTGGCCGCCATCCAGGCGGCGCTGGCGGCGGTCGCCTGCGGTCCACTCGACCTGCCGGTCGGGGCGCTGGCGGTGGTCGAGAGCCAGCTGCGCCCGGGGGGGCCGGTCTACCGGGACCGCCTGGTGGCGCCGCTCGCGAACCACGTCGCAGACGGCACTTGACCCGGCATCTACATGGATGTTTAGATATCCGGCAGCTGGGTGATCGGACCACCACCTGAGCCACCGGGGAGCGCGCTCCGGTATGGCCAGGACCTTCGAGAACGGGAGCTGAATCAACATGGCCACTGAGATGCACAAGGAGAAGGCCAAGGCACTCGAACTGGCCGTTTCGCAGATCGAGCGGCAGTTCGGCAAGGGCGCCATCATGAAGCTTGGCGAGGACGCCGCCAAGGTGCGGGTCGAGGCGATCCCGACCGGCTCGATCGGTCTCGACCTGGCGCTCGGCATCGGCGGTGTCCCGCGCGGCCGCGTCGTCGAGATCTACGGCCCGGAGTCGTCCGGCAAGACCACGCTGACGCTGTCGATCATCGCCAACGCGCAGCGGCTGGGCGGCCAGGTGGTGTTCATCGACGCCGAGCACGCGCTCGACGCGCAGTACGCCGGGAAGCTCGGCGTCGACATCGAGAATCTCCACGTCGCCCAGCCCAACACCGGCGAGGAGGCTCTGGAGATCGCCGAGACGCTGGTGCGCTCCGGGGCGGTCGACGTCGTCGCCGTGGACTCGGTGGCGGCGCTGGTGCCCAAGGCGGAGATCGAGGGCGAGATGGGCGACTCGCACATGGGCCTGCAGGCCCGGCTCATGTCGCAGGCGCTCCGCAAGCTGACCGCCGCCATCTCCAAGTCCCGCACCTGTGTCATCTTCATCAACCAGATCCGTATGCAGATCGGCGTCATGTTCGGCAACCCGGAAACCACCACCGGCGGCCGGGCGCTCAAGTTCTACTCGTCGGTGCGCATCGACATCCGTCGCATCGGCGCCATCAAGGAGCGCGAGGAGGTCATCGGCAGCCGCGTGCGCTGCAAGGTGGTCAAGAACAAGGTCGCCGCGCCGTTCCGCAAGGCGGAGTTCGACATCATCTACCCGCGCGGGATCTCGCGCTCGGGAGAGCTGCTCGACCTGGCGGTCGAGAAGGGCATCGTCCAGAAGTCGGGGACCTGGTTCTCCTACGGTGACGAGCGCCTCGGCCAGGGGCGTGAGAACGCCCGCCAGTTCTTCGACGAGCACGCCGACGTGGCGGCCACCGTGGAGGCCGAGCTCCGCAAGCTGCTCGAGCCCGAGGAGACGGCGCCGCCGGTGCCACCGGCCGCCACCGGGGCGACCGCGTCCGGGCCGCGCAGCACCGCCGCGGACGGCGGGCGCGAGCCGGTGGCCAGCGGCGTCGCCGACGCCGCGCGTGGCGGCCCGTCGGGCCGGTCGGCCGGTCGCGTCCCCGGCAACAGCCGTGGCGGTGGCCGCTCCGCGCCGCCTCGCAAGGGCAAGTAGCGGCCACCGGATCGGGAACCAGATCCCTTGCGGGAGCGTGGTATGCTCCTGCGGCTCCGGCTCGGGGGCGCCCCATGACCGATCAGGACCAGCGTGATGATCGTGGTGGCGCCGCCGGGCCGCGACGGTCTGGCGGACGGCGGCGCCTGCGCGTCCCGGAGGCCGCGCGGCAGTCGACCGAGGCGGTGCGCGAGGCGGCGCTGGGGCTGCTCGAGCGACGGCTCTACAGCCGGGCCGAGCTGGCCCGCAAGCTGCGCGGTCGTGGCTATGACGCCGCGACGGTCGACACCGTGCTGGCGCGGCTCGGTGAGGTCGGTCTGGTCGACGACCGGCACTACGCCGAGGCGTTCCTGCACGACCGGCTGCGTTTCCGGCCGCGGAGCCGCGCGGTGCTCGCCGTCGAGCTCCGGCGCCGCGGAGTCGAACCGGAGGACATCGAGCAAGCGCTCGAGGCGCTAGACGCCGAGCTCGGCGTGCATGGCGACTTGGAGCTGGCGCGCGCCCTGCTGGCCCGTCGCGGTGCCCGGCTGGCGCGTCTCGATCCGGAACGCCGCCGGCAGCGCGCGATCGACCTGCTGCGGCGCAACGGTTTCGCGTGGGACGTCATCCACGAGGCGCTGGCAGCCGATACGCTGAACGAGGCGGACCGCCCACACGACTGATCCCGGCCCGACCGAACGCCCCCGCAGCCGCGACGGGCGGTGCCTGTCGAGCGAACGTGAGACGCATGCTGCGAGCCCCGCGCCGCCGGTGCGCCGGCTCGCGATCCGAGACCTCACCATGAACGAATCCGCCGTCGAGCTCCGGCGATCCTTTCTCCAGTTCTTCGCCGATCGCGGTCATCGCGTGGTGCCGAGCGCACCGCTGGTGCCGGTCGGTGACGCGACGCTGCTCTTCACCACCGCCGGCATGGTGCAGTTCAAACCCCTCTTCGGCGTCGCGGATCCCGACTACCGGCGCGCGGCCTCGGTGCAGAAGTGCCTGCGAGCCACCGACATCGACAACGTCGGCCACACCATCCGGCATCACACCTTCTTCGAGATGCTGGGCAACTTCTCGTTCGGCGACTACTTCAAGCACGACGCCATCGTCTGGGCATGGGAGTACGTCACCGGCGTGCTCGGCATCCCCGCCGAGCCGATCTGGGTGTCGGTGCACACGTCGGACGATGAGGCGGCGGCCATCTGGGAGCGCGAGACCGACGTGCCCGCGTCGCGCATCGTGCGCCTCGGCGACGAGGACAACTTCTGGGGACCGGCCGGGGGCACCGGCGCCTGCGGCCCCTGCAGCGAGATGTACTGGGACCTGGGCGCGGCGGCCGACCCGTCGACCGGCGAGGGCCAGCTGACGGTCGGCGGCCGCTACATCGAGTTCTGGAATCTGGTCTTTCCGCAGTTCGATCAGGTCGCCGAGGGAGAGCGCCGGCCGCTCACGCACCCCGGCATCGACACCGGCATGGGGCTCGAGCGCCTGGCGGTGGTCACCCAGCAGGTCGCCACGCCCTATGACACCGATCTCTTCCGCCCGCTGGTCGCCCATCTTCTCGATCTGGCCGGGCTCGACCGGGCGCCGGACGGCGAGCCGCTCGTGGCGCTTCGCATCGTCGCCGACCACCTGCGCGGGCTCGCCTTCGCGCTGGCCGACGGCGTCGTCTTCTCGAACGAAGGGCGCGGCTACCTGCTGCGCCGCCTGCTGCGCCGTGCCAGCCGCCGCGGCCGCGCACTGGGGCTCGAGGGGCCCTTCCTGCACCGTCTCGTGCCGACGCTGGTCGATCGCTACGGTGGCTCCTATCCGGAGCTCGAGCGCCTCGGGGCCCACGTCGAGCAGCAGATGCTGGCCGAGGAGGAGCGCTTCGCGCGCACCCTCGAGGCCGGCGTCAATCGCTTCGAGGCCATCGTGGCGCGCGTCCGCCAGGCCGGCGGCAGCGAGCTCGGTGGTGACGACGTCTTCAAGCTGTACGACACCTATGGCTTCCCGGTCGACCTGACCACCGAGATGGCCGGCGAGCGGGGGCTCGGCGTCGACCTGACCGGCTTCGAGCGCGCCATGGAGGGACAGCGACGGATGGCGCAGGCCGCCCACCAGTTCGGCACCGACGGCGAGGCCTCGGGCGACGATCGCCCCTGGACCGTGGTCGGATCGGGCGACGAGTCCGGGGACTCCGTCTTCGTGGGCTACGATCAGCTGTCGATCACCACGCGCGTCCGCCGTCACCGGCAGCTCGCCGAGGGCCTCGAACTGGTGCTGGCGGCGACGCCGTTCTACGCCGAGTCCGGCGGTCAGGTGGGCGACACCGGCTGGATCGTCACCTCCGGCAACGGGAAGCGCGGCGCGCGCTTCGAGGTCGACGACACGGTGCGCGGCGCCGACGGCGCCATCGTGCACCGCGGGCACCTGGTGGAGGGCGCGCTGGAGGCGCTCACGACCGGCGAGGTCGAGGCGACGGTCGACGCCGAGCGCCGGCGGGCGATCATGCGTAACCACACCGCCACCCACCTGATGCACGCCGCACTGCGCGCCGTGCTCGGCGAGCACGTGCAGCAGCACGGCTCGATGGTGGCGCCCGACCGCCTGCGCTTCGACTTCTCGCACTACGCCGCCCTCACGGACGACGAGCGGCGCGCGGTCGAGGACCGCGTCAACCGAGCCATCCTCGCCAACCAGACGGTCGCCGCCCGCCAGGAGTCCTACGACGAGGCGACGGCACGCGGTGCCATGGCACTGTTCGGCGAGAAGTACGGGCGCGAGGTGCGAACCATCGAGGTGCCGGGCGAGTCGCTCGAGCTCTGCGGCGGCACGCATTGCCGGGGGACCGGCGACATCGGGCTGTTCAAGATCGTCTCCGAG
>JASFRE010000396.1:0-4644 GCA_050115055.1 Candidatus Eiseniibacteriota bacterium
CGGCGCGGCGGGCGCCCGCGCGCCGTGCTACACTCCGGCCATGACCACGGCAGCCGGAGCGGGCGCCGCGCCGCGCTCGATCGACGTCATCGTGCCCGTCCGGGACGAGGAGGAGGTGCTCGAGCACTTCCACGCGCGCGTCTGCGCCATCGACCTGCCGCTCCACCTCGTCTACGTCGACAATGCGTCGACCGACCGCACGCCGGCGATCCTGCGCTCGTTCCAGGGCGTCACGGTGATCCAGCACGAGCGGGATGAGGGCTACGGCGGTTCGATCCTGGACGGCTTCGCGCGCTCCACGGCCGACGCGATCGTCGTGATCGATGCCGACTGCGAGTACCCGCCGGAGTCGATCCCGGCACTCGTCGCCGCGCTCGCCGAGCACGAGGTCGTCTACACGAGCCGCTTCCTCGGGGGACGCCCGGCCGGCATGCCCGGCTTCCGGCGATTCGGGAACCGTTTCCTGACCGGCGTCTTCAATCTCCTGTTCCGGCAGCGCCTGACCGATCTGTACACGGGATGCAAGGCGCTGCGGCGGCCGGTGCTCGAGGGACTCGAGCTCGAGCGCCGTGGTTTCGAGCACGTCCTCGAGCTCGCCGTGCGCCTGTCACGACGTGGCGTGCGCATCGCCGAGGTGCCGATCGAGTACACGCCGCGCTCGACCGGCCGTTCGAAGATGAGTCATCTCTCGGAGACCGTGAAGCTCTGCGCGCTCCTCGTGCGCTACTGGCTCGCGGCCTGAGCGCGGACCCCGGCCGACCGTGAAACGGGCGTCCGGTCGGAGACTCGATCGATCATGGGCACGCTCTACGGACTGATCCCCGCCGCCGGCAAGGGAACGCGGGCCTATCCGTACACGCACCGGACCCCGAAGGGGATGCTCCGGATCAACGGCGTTCCCAACATCGAGCGCAACCTGGCGATCATGCGCGAGCAGCTGGGGATCCGTGACGTCTGCATCATCCTCGGCGATCACGGCGAGCGGATTCGCGAGCACTTCGGGGGCGGCGCGCGCTGCGGGGTGCGCATCACCTATGTCCAGAACGACGCCATCGATCGCGGTCTGGCCTACTCGGTGCTGCTCGGGCGGCCGCACATCGACGACTATTGCTGCGTCATGCTGTCGGACGAGTGCTACATCGGCACCAACCATGCCGAGCTCATGAGCTTCCCCTACCGGACGGCGATCGCCACCTGCGGGGTCCTGGAGGTCGATGACCCGGAGTCGATTCGACGCAACTACGCGGTGGACGTGGACGGCGACCGCATCACGCGGTTGATCGAGAAGCCCGCCAGGGTCGAAAACCGGCTGCTGGGGAGCGGCACCTTCGTCCTGAGCCCGCGGTTCTTCGAGGTGCTCGATCAGGCCTTCGCCACCGCGGGAGGGCGCCCCGTGGACCTGGTGACGACGATCGGTGCCCAGTGCGTCGCCGGCGAGACCGTGCGCTGTTTCCGGATCACCGGCACCTACATCAACATCAACGACCGCGACTCGCTGCAGCTCGCCAAGTACCACGTTCGCGAGCGGGAGAGCGACCGGGCCTCGGTGGCCCTCCTGGTCTACAGCGAGGGCGACGAGCGTGACATCGAGCTCACGCTGGCCGAGTACGGGCGCGAGCCGCGGATCGGCTCGATCAGCGTGGTCGTGCCGGCCGAGAACCAGGTGGAGGCGACGATCGAGGCCGCCGGTGCCGCCGTCATCCGCTGTCCTCCGGATCTGACGCTCTATGGCGAGAAGCTGCGGTACGCACTGGACCGGATGTCCGGCGACGTCATCATGTTGACCGACGCCAACTACTCGTTCCACGCCCGCGACGTCGCCAAGCTGCTCGCCTACATGCCGGACGCCGACATGGTGATCGGGACGCGCACGACGCGGCAGCTGATCGGGCAGGCCTCCACGATGCGCGGCGTCGTGCGGCTCGCCAACATCCTGCTCGCCAAGATGATCGAGGTGCTCTGGTGGCGCTTCGACTGCCGGTTCACGGACGTCGGCTGCACGTTCCGCGCCGTCTGGCGCAGCGCCCTCGACACGGTCGCGGGGACGCTCGCGGCGCGCGGCCCCGAGTTCTCGGCCGAGATGATGCTGGCCCTCCTGGAGGCACGGGAACGCATCATCGAGATCCCGGTCAGCTACCACACGCGAAGCTACTCGATGTACCGGAAGTACCGGAACGTCCGCACCTTCTGGCGCATGCTGTGGCTCATCCTGCGGCGCCGGCTGCGACGGTCCGGGGGCTAGCCCGCGGGCGCCTCAGCGTGCGAACCGGTAGAGCACGGCGCTGACATTGACGCCCGAACGCGTCGCCAGGCGCGTGCCGCGCGCATCGAGCAGCGCGAGTGTCGCCGGTCGCGGATCACCCCGCGCCCCGCGGCCCGCGCGCAGCGCCGGCTGCCGGTGGGGCATCACCACCCAGGCTCGCCGCCCCGCCAGCGGCACGCCGTCCAGGTTGAGGATCGGTGCGCCCGGCGCCGTCGGCAGCTCGATGACCTGCGCAGGCTGGCCGATGCCGGCGCGTGGCGCGTAGTGGTCGAAGGGATAGCGCAGCACTCCCGACACCAGCATCAGATCGTCCGGATGCACCTCCGGAGCGGCGGCGGCGAGCGCCGCCGGCACGTCGTAGCGGCCGCCCGCCCAGCGGGGCAGGCTGGCGAGGTGGGCGACCATGCCCCGTACGGTCACGAGCAGGAGCAACGCGCCGATCAGCCGCCGGTGGCGATGCAACGCCTCGACCAGGCTCTGCCATCCCGCGCCGAGCAGCAGGCAGACGAGCGGTGCCGCGAAGGTGAGGAGACGCCCCTCGAAGGGGTAGACCTCGAATCCCGACGCGAGGAGCGCGAGGATGACCGGTGCCACGACGAGCGCCAGGCGGTCGCCGTGCCGCGGCACGAAGCGCCGGACCCCGAGCAGGCCGAGGAGCACCGCGAGTCCGACCTGCGGCAGGTGAAGGGCATGTGCGAGGCGCCCGGGGATGCCGGCCAGCCACACCAGATCGGCGGCGCTCCGCGGCGGCAGCGGCATGAAGTCGCCGCCGAACCAGAGGAGAAGCGTCTCCCGCGAGTGGGCGTGACGGGCCGTGACGACGTCGAGCATCACGAAGATCACGAGCCACAGGACCCCCAGCGGCAGCAGCGCGACCAGGCGGTTCCACTGGCGGCGCCGGACGGCGAGTGCGGCCAGCACCAGCCCGGTCCCGGCGACCGTGAACGCCGCCGGGTGCGAGAGCAGGAGGGCGGCGGCGCCGGCAGCCGCCAGGAGCAGGAGCTGCCGCCGTCCGGCGCCACCGCCCGGGTCGCGGCGCCAGGCCTCGACGATCGGCAGCGCCAGGACGAGCAGCACGAGCGTCACCAGCGCGTCGGACGCGTACTGCTTGACATCGCTCGCACGCAGGACGAGCGCCGGGCTGATCGCCACCAGGAATGTGGCCACCAGCCCGCCATGCGCCATCCCCAGTCGCCGGCCGGCGACGAGCACCAGCGGCAGCGCGGCCAGCGAGGCGATCAGCGCCGGCGTCCGCAGTGCCAGCTCGTGGGGCTCGCCGATGGTGTCGAGGACCGCCTTCTCGATCCACAGGAAGCCGGCCGGCGCGTTCTGACCGTGGCCGAGCGGCTGGAGGAGACCACCGTAGGAACGCTCGCCGAGGTTGGCGACGAGCCGGAGCTCGTCGACCCGGAAGGGTAGCCCTTCCAGATGCCATCCGAGACGCAGCGCCGCGCCGAGCGCGACGACGAGGACCGCGACGACGATCCAGACGCGGGTGGCCCCGGCGTCGCCGGTCGCCTCGACCCGGGACGTGTCCAGCGTCTCGCGCTGCGGGTCGTCCATCGCACCCTGCCCCGCCTCGCCGGCCCCGCGCTCAGCCGCGCGATCCGCTCAGCGCGTTCCCCACCGGAAGTTGCGGAAGCGCACCTCGCCGAGCAGCCCGCAGGGGTCGTTCTCTCCCGTGCAGCGATCGCCGCTGTTGCGGTCCATGTTCCCGATGAACAGCAGGTTGCCGACCGGGTTGCGACCCGGCGAGACGTCCGTCGTGAACGAGCGATCGTTGATCGTCCAGCGGATGCGCGTATCGGTCTGCTCCCACTCGACGTGGAGCGAGGCCCACTGCTTGAAGGCGACGAACGGGATGAGGCCGATCTGCCAGGAGCGCAGTCCACCATCGCGTTCCTCGAACATGACCAGCGCCAGCTCCTCGTTGCGCACCGCGAAGTCCAGCCGTACCCAGCCGGTGAGCTCGTCGTAGTCGAAGGCGGGGTCGTAGGGCCCGGCCCGCTTGGCGCTCTGCGAGAACAGCCCGATCAGATGCTGCCCGCCGCCCTCACCCGGGTGGATCGTCGTGTCATAGTAGATGTCGCACGAGAACCAGCCGCTCTTGCCCTCGTCGATCTTGGTGGCGGCGTTGGTGTTGTTCGACATCGTGCCGTAGCTGCCGTAGTCATCGAACTTCTCGCCCATGCGGTGTCGGGCGACCCAGCCCTCCCAGATGCCGCTGAGCTCGAAACCTCCGAGGAGACCACTGGTGCCCGGAGGCGGGGGTGTTGGCGGGTCTTCCGGCGGATCCTCGTTCCCGGGATCGTTGCCCGGATCGCTCGGGTCGGTGCCCGGATCGCTCGGGTCGGTGCCGGGGTCGCTCGGGTCGCCGGTCG
>JASFRE010000397.1:0-4591 GCA_050115055.1 Candidatus Eiseniibacteriota bacterium
CGGTGGTGCAGCGTCGACAGATGATCGGCACCTTGCGCGCCATCGGCGTCACCCGGGGCGAGATCTTCCGCCAAGTGCTCGGCGAGGCCGCCCTGGTCGGCACCACGGGTGCGCTGCTCGGCCTGCTCGGTGGCATCGCCATGGGTCGCGTCCTGGTCGGCCTCGTCACCCGCACCATCAACGACCTGTACTTCGTCGTCGCGGTGCGTGGCCTGGCGCTCGATCCCTGGTCCCTCGCCAAGGGCGCAGCCCTGGGGCTGGTCGGCGCGCTGGTCGCCGCCCTTCCGGCGGCACTGGAGGCCACAGGAGCACCGCCACGCGCCGTGCTGATGCGCTCGCAAGTGGAGGCACGTGCCCGTCGTCGCGCGCTGCCCGCCGCCGCCGTGGGCGCCGCCCTGCTACTCGGCGGGCTCGGCATTCTCGCGCTATCCGGCCGCGACCTGCCGCTCAGCTTCGCGGCGATGTTTCTCGCCATTCTCGGCTTCGCACTGCTGACGCCGGCGGCGGTGGTGCTCGCCATGAACCTGCTGACCCCACCGATGGGCCGGGCGCTCGGGCCGCTGGGACGCATCGCTACGCGCGGCGTGACCGCCTCGCTGAGCCGCACCGCGGTGGCGATTGCCGCGCTGATGATCGCTGTCTCGGTCGTCGTCGGCGTCGGGGTGATGATTGACAGCTTCCGCGGCACGGTGACCCGCTGGCTCGAATCCGTCCTGGTCGCCGACCTCTATGTGGCGCCGCTGTCACCCGGCGCCACCCCGGTGGGCTTCGAGCTCGACGACGCCACCCGGGCCCGGCTGGCAGCCATCGACGGCGTGCAACGCATCAACACCATGCGCGGCGTCGACATCCCCGCCACCGATGGCGGTACCGTGCGCCTGCTGGCGCTTGACATCGACGCGCGCGCCGAGGCCGGCTACCAGTTCACCTCCGGCGACCCGGCCGAGATCTGGCTCGCGTTTCATCGCGGCGCGGTGCTGGTAACCGAGCCGTACGCCTACCGTCACGGCATCGCTGCGGGCGACGACGTAGAGCTGATCACCGCCGACGGACCGCGCGCCTTCCCGGTAGCCGCGGTGTACTACAACTACGCCTCCGAGCAGGGGCTGGTGGCGATCGACCGCGCCGCCTACGAGCGCGTCTGGAACGATCGCGCGGTCAGCGGCTTCTCCCTCTACCTCGACCCGGCGGCCGATCTCACGGCGACGAGCGATGCGGTGCGTCGCGCCCTCGGCGAGCGCGAGGTGGTCATCCAGTCCAACCGCGCGCTTCGCCGGATCTCCCTCGAGGTGTTCGACCGCACATTCCTGATTACCGGCGTCCTGCGCCTGCTGGTCACCCTGGTAGCGGTCATCGGCGTGCTCAGCGCTCTGATGTCGCTGCAGCTCGAGCGTGGCCACGAAATCGGTGTGCTACGTGCCCTCGGGCTCACGCCGCGCGAGGTGTGGCGCTTGAGCGCGTCGCAGTCCGGGCTGATGGGGGTCGTCTCGGGCGCCCTCGCCATCCCGGTGGGCCTGTGCCTGGCGGGCATCATGATCTTCGTCATCAACCGGCGCTCCTTCGGCTGGACGCTCGAAATGTCCGCCGCTCCCGGCATCCTGCTCGAGGCGTTCCTGCTCGCACTGCTGGCCTCGCTCGCCGCCGGGCTCTACCCGGCGCGCCGCATGTCGGCAACCCGGCCGGCCACTGCGCTGCGGGAGGAATGATGATTGTCCGCTCGCCAGACGGGCTGCGTCGCGTCCTGACAACACGGTTGGCCCGTCCTGTTGCCGTCGTGTTGCTGGGCGTGGTGGCGGCAACGAGCGGCTGCGCGCCGCGCGCTGAGGAGATCAGCCGCGAGCGACTGTCGGTCGCCGACGTCCTCGGCCCCGACGGCTCGACGGGCTTCGCGCGCGCCCTCGAACCGCGCCCCCTGGCGTTCCCGGCCGACCACGGGCCTCACCCCGACTTCGCCTCCGAGTGGTGGTACTTCACCGGCAACCTCGATGGCGCCGACGGCGGGCAGCTCGGTTACCAGCTCACCTTCTTCCGCACCGCACTCGCGCCACCGTCGTCGCTCTCGCCGCGCAGCTCCCCGTGGGCGACCGGCCAGGCATGGATGGCACACTTCGCGGTCAGCGACATCTCCGGCGGAAACTTCCACGCCTTCGACCGTTTCGAGCGCGGCGCCCTCGGCCTCGCCGGCGGCCAGGCCAATCCCTGGCGCGTGTGGCTCGACGACTGGAGCCTCGAGCAGGTCGGTGAAACCGTCTTTCCGCTGCGCCTGAGGGCCGCCACGGGCGACGACGTCGCTGAGAGCGGCGCGCGGGTCGGCCTCGACCTGCGCCTCGAGCCGCTCAAGCCGGTGGTGCTGCAGGGTGATGAGGGGCTCAGCCGCAAGGGGATGACCCCCGGCAATGCCTCCTACTACTACTCGTTCACCCGTCTCCGGACCGCGGGCACGATGCGCCTGGGCGATCGTGAGATCGCCGTCGAAGGCACCAGCTGGCTCGATCGTGAGTGGAGCACCAGCGTGCTGGAGGAAGGCCAGCGGGGCTGGGATTGGTTCGCGCTGCAACTCGACGACGGTGTCGACCTGATGTACTACCAGATCCGCGAGGCCGACGGCGCGCCGTCGCCGACCAGCGCGGGCACCCTGGTATTCGCCGACGGCGCTCACCTGCCGCTCGGGTACGACGACGTCGAACTGCGCGTCTCGGACCATTGGACGAGCCCGATCGACGGGGCGCGCTATCCCGCCGGCTGGCGCCTCACCGTACCCGGGCGGGCGATCGATCTGCGGATCGCGCCGTTGCTCGCCGATCAGGAGCTCGACGTCGCCTTCCGCTACTGGGAGGGAGCGGTGCAGGTGTCGGGCAGCGGCGCCGGCGGAACGCCAGTACGGGGGCGTGGCTACGTTGAGCTGACGGGTTATGCTGGGGGCGGCTCGCCCCCGTGAGACGGCGCCGCCGCGCCACGCGATCATCCGGAGCTCCACATGATCCGTCTGTACGGTTTTCCCTATTCGACCAACATGGAGCGCGTTCTCCTCGCCCTCGGCCACAAGGACCTGGAAGCCGAATTCGTCGCGATTCCCTACGACGACCGATCCCAAGTGATCGAGGTCAGCGGACAGGACCGCGTTCCGGTGATCGACCACGACGGCACCATCGTCCACGACTCCCCGGTGATCATCGAGTACCTCGAGGAGCAGTTTCCCGAGTTGCCGCTGTTCCCGCCGGGCCACGGCCGGCGCGCCGAAATGAAGGTCTTCATCGACTGGTTCAACCGCGTCTGGAAGGTGCCGCCCAACGCCATCGAGGCAGAGCTCGGCAAGGACCGGCCGGATCAGCAGAAGATTGCCGCGTGGCAGCAGGAGATGCGCAACTTCCTGCCGCTTTTCGAGAACATGCTCGCCGGACGGGACTATCTCATGGGCGAAGAGATGTCGGCCGCCGATTGCATCGCCTGGCCGTTTCTGCGCTACGCCCTCATCCCGCCCGATGAGGAGGACACCTACCTGTTTCACGCCATCCTGGTCGCCAACATGCCGCTCGGTGACGATCACGGGCGGCTCAGAGATTGGATCCGCCGCGTCGCCGAGAAGCCGATGACGCCGGAGATAACCTAGCCAGCAGGCCGGAGGAGCCATGAACCCCGAACAGCTTGTCGAAACGCTGTGGCAGGAGCGCGCTGTCGCCATCCTGCGGGCGGACGATCACCTGGTGTGCCGCGACGCAATGGGCGCGGCGGTCGAAGGCGGCTTCCGCTTCGTCGAGTTCACCCTCACCTGCCCCGAGCCCTTCGCCCTGATCGAGCAGTTCGCCGCCCGCGAAGGCGTCGTCGTCGGCGCCGGGACAGTTCTCACCCCGGCCGACGCGCGCCGCGCCGTCGAAGCCGGCGCGCGCTTCATCGTTTCTCCGGTGCTCGACGAGGAAGTCGTCGCCACCGCACTGGAGCACGGCGTTGCAGCGATGCCCGGGGTGCAGACGCCGAGCGAGATGGTGCGCGCCCACCGTATGGGGGCGGCGATGCAGAAGCTCTTCCCCGCGCCTGCCAACGGCCCCGCTTACGTCCGTGCCGCACTCGGGCCGTGTCCTTTCCTGCGCCTCGTGCCGACCAGCGGAGTGACCCCGGAGAACGTCGCCCAGTTCATCGCCGCCGGCGTGTTCGCGGTCGGCTTCGTGGCTCCGGTGTTCCCCGCCGAGGTACTCGCCGCACGCGATTACATCGAGGTCGAGCGGCTGGCGCGCGAGGCCCTCGCCGCCGCGAAAGCGATGCCGCGGGCCGCGCGGCCGCCCGTCGCCATCGACCCCTTCAACGTCGGCGCACCAGCGGACACCGTCTCCGTTTGATGGCCGGCCGCCCGCGCCGCCATACCGAGCGGAGGGCCGGCCGGCGCCGGCTCCGAGGGCCGACCTCATGGCTGGCGGCGCTTCTTGCCGCCATGGGTGCCATCCCCACGTTGTCTGCGCCATCGGCAAGCGCGCTGCCCCCACCGTCGCCGCAGGCTACCCGGGCGGCAGGCGCCGACTGGCCACAGATCCTCGGCCCTGACCGCAACGGCGTGGTCGCCGACCGCATCGACCCGTGGCCGCAGGATGGCCCGGCG
>JASFRE010000398.1:0-4556 GCA_050115055.1 Candidatus Eiseniibacteriota bacterium
GAGACTGTCGGAGGACGCGAGGCCATCGGACGGCCCGAGGCTGTCGGACGGCGCCGCCCCGACCGTGGACGGCAGGCCGTGCGCGACGAGCATCGCCAGGAGATGGATGCCGGCGCGGGCATCGTACGGTGCGCCACCCGCGGCGTCGCTCGTGCCGTCGCGCTCCGGACGCCGGTCACCGCGAGCGATCACCTCGGCCGCGGCACCGGGCTCCGGCCAGAGATAGAGGCTGTCGGCGCGCCCCGTGGCGTCGAGCACCAGACACGACCGGGACGGCTCGCCCGGCGATCCGTCCGGCCCGAGCTGCTCGCGGCGCCCCCAGACCCGCTTGCCGCCGGAGCCGTCCTCCGCCGGCCGGATCGTGTAGGTCTCGTGTCCGATCAGCCGGTCGCTCGCGTACCAGTCGAGGAACCCGACCTCGGCCGGTGCGGCGAGCGCCGCGGCGGGACGGAGCACCTCGACCGTGCCCGTCGACGCGGCGACGAGGCGGACGGGGAGCCCGGCGAGCAGAACGAGGAGGCAGACGGCGAGGCAGACGGCGAGGACCGGGGCGAGGACCGGGGCGAGGACCGGCACGACGGCCTTCGGCTGCCGCGTGGGGTGCGCCCGGGTCGCGTCGCGCCGGTTGCCGGGCCGCCACCGGGTCGTGGACTCAGGGTAGCTCGATCTCATGGACGGGCCCGATCGTCGAGAGGGACGTGTCGAAGTCGGCGGCCTTGCCGACCACCAGCACCACCAGGCTGTCGGGGCGCAGCACGCGGCGGGCGACCGTGCCGAGCGTCTCGACGTCGAGTGCGCGGTAGGCGTCGATGCGCCGCTCGAACTCGCCGGGTGCATAGCCGTCGAACTCGAGCGACGCCGCCTGCGCCGCGATCTGGGTGGGCGTGACGCTCCGGAAGATGTCGCGGTTGACGAGCGCGCTGCGCGCATCGGCGAGCTCCGCGTCGCTGACCCCCGCGTCGTGCAGGCGGCGGATCTCGCCGATCAGGAGCTCGACCGCATGCACGGTCTGATTGGCGCGCGTCTGCGTCTCCGCGTAGAACATGCCGGTATCTCGCGGCAGCGTGAAGTCCGAGCGCGCCGAGTAGGCGATGCCCTCCTCGACGCGCAGCCTCTGCATGAGGCGCGAGACGAAGCCGCCACCACCCAGCACGTAGTCGAGGATCGCCACCGCGTCGCGGTCCGGGTCGTAACGGTCAATGCCGAGGTGGCCGACGCGGATCGCCGACTGGGACAGGTCCATCTCGATGTGATGGACGGACGGCACGCCCGCCGCGGCAACCGGTGGTACCGGTGGGATCGGCGAGAGCTCGACCGCCGGTGGTTGCCAGTCGCCGATCGCGTCCTCGAGGAGCGTGCGCAGCGCGGCCGGGTCGATGGCGCCGGCGACCGCCAGCACCATCCGGTGCGGTCCGAAATGGCGCGCATGAAAGTCGATCAGGTCCTGCCGCTCGATGGCAGCGAGGGTCTCCGCGGTCGGCGTGCGGCCATAGGGATGGCGACCGTAGAGCAGCGCCCGGTGCTGGCGTTCGACCACCGCACGCGGATGGTCGTTCTGCCGGCGCAGGCCCTCGAGCGCCAGGCCGCGGGCGATCTCCAGCTTCGCGGCGTCGAAGCGCGGGTGGCGCACGAGGTCGAAAACGAGCTCGATGGTGCGCGCCGCGTGACGCTCGAGCATCGACGCCGCCAGGACGGTCCGCTCGGTGCCGACCGTGATCTCGAGGGTGGAGGCCATGTCCTCGAGCGCCGCATCGAGGTCGGCGGGCGCCAGTTGCCCCGAGCCACCCGAGCGCAGCACCTCGCCGGTGAGCCCCGCCAGCCCGGCCCGCTCCGCGGGCTCGTCGACGGCGCCGGCCTGCACGTAGAGGATCAGGGACACGAGCGGCAGATCGTCATCGGCGAGCACGTGCGCGGCGAGCCCGCCGGGCAGCTCCCAGCGCTCCGGGGCCGGCGGCCGGAAGGTGATCTCCTCGAACACCATGGCGTCCGGATGCGGCGCATCCGGCGGCAAGGCGTACACGCCGGGCGTCGTGCCGGCCACGATGACGCCCATCGTGCCGCCCGCCACCGCCACGACGGCGATCGGCAGATTTGCCAGGGCACGCATCACGGCGCGTCCCCGGCAGCGCCACCGGCCGCTCCAGCCGGGCCGTCCGCGCCGACGCCGCCGGCGGTCAGCACCGCGCCGGCACCCACCGAGTCCGGGCGCACGAGGTAACCGACGGTCCGGTTGCGTGGCACGAGCGTCGTGCGCGCCACCCGCATGATGTCCTCCGCGGTCACCTCGCGCACGCGCGCCACGGCGCGCTCGAGCTCGCGCCAGTCGCCGGTCACCGCCTCGAAGGCCGCCAGTTGCCAGGCCAGTCCCATGTGGCTCTCGAGACCGCGCACGAAGTCAGCCTCGATCATGTTGCGTGCCCGGTCGAGAACCGTCGCCTCGACCGGCTCGTTGGCGAGGCGCGCGACCTCCAGATCGATGGCGTGTTCGAGCTCGGCGAGCGTATGGGGTGCCCGCGGTTCGGCGTAGACCATGAAGAGCTCCGGGTAGAGCGGGCCGAGTAGCCCGGAGCTCGGGAAGCGATCGACGACCACGGTCCGTGCCACGCGCTGTCCCTCGATCAGGTGACGGTGAAAGCGCGAGGTGCGACCGCCCGACAGGATCTGCTGGATCACCCGGAAGGTCGCCTCGTCCGGATCGTCGTAGGCCCCCTTGTGCCAGGCCATGAGAAGCCGCGGCTCGGCGTCGAAATCGACGACGAGACGACGCTCGCCGCGCTGCACCGGCTCCTCGACCACGACCGGTTCGGGCTCCGGCTGCGCCGGGATCCCGCCGAAGTAGCGCTCGATGAGCGCGATCGTCGCCACCGGCTCGACATCGCCGACGATCGCCAGCACGGCGCGGTTGGGCGCGTAGTAGCGACGGAAGAAATCGTAGAGCTCCTGGCGTGTGATGTGCTCCACCTCGGACTCCCACTCCCACATGATCTGGTAGGGGTGAGCCAGGAAGGCGGTGCCGATCACCTGCTCGTAGAGCGTCAGGTCGGGCTGCGTGTCGACGGACCGGTGACGCTCCTCGATGATCACGTCGCGCTCGGCGTAGAACTCGCGGAACACCGGGCTCTCCATCTGCTCGGCGAGCAGACGCGCCCACAGCTCGAGCCGGTTGGCCGGCAGGCTGACGTAGTACTGGGTCTCGTCGTAGCCCGTCCCGGCGTTGTTGTCGACCGCGCCGTTGCGCTCGTAGAGGCGCTCGATCACCTCCGACTCGGTGACCGCGCGCTCCTCGACCAGCAGGCTGTCCAGCGCCGCGCCGAGCCCGGCGAGACGCTCACGCGTCGAGTCCGGCACCGCACCCAGCCGGCGCGCCTGCTGCCGCGCCAGCCGCCGCGTGGCGGTCAGCGCGGCGGCCACCCGGTCCTGTGCGGCGTGGATGGTGCGCTCGCGCTCGCGATCCCGGGTACCGACGGTCGGCGTCCCCTTGAACAGCATGTGTTCGACGAAGTGAGCGGCACCGATCACGCCGGCGTGCTCGTCGACCGAGCCGACCTTAAAGTCGAGCACGATCGACACGACGGGCGCCCGGTGTCGCTCGACGAGGAGGAGGGTCATGCCGTTGTCGAGGCGATGGCGCTGGACGTCGAGGCGGAGGGCGGCCGGCGCCGGCTGGCTGGCGGCGCCGGGGTCGCGGTCGACGGCGGGGCCGGGGTCGACGGCACCGGTGGCGCTGCTGGCGGCGAGAGGCGCGCCATGCGCCAGGACGAGGACGAGGAGTCCGCACGCGACCACGAGCCGCCCGCCGTGCAGGGACATGGCCACATTCGAGGAGGATGTCGTCGACATGGTCATGGGCATGCGGTTCGCAGGAGGGGTCCGTGGCGTGGCGAGCGTGGCCGCGCGGTGGTCGATCCGGGGTCGATCCGGGTGACGCCTGCCGGACCGGTGCAGTATGATGCGACCGACCGCGACCGTCAAGGAACCGCCGGGGGACGACGTCGGCGCGCGGCGGCAGCCTGCCGCCGCGCGTCACGAGCGAGTCGCCCGCGGCCCCGCCCGCGGCACGGCTCGCGGCACTCGACCTCGACATCGTGCGGCCAACCCTGATGGCGACCATGAGCCGAACCGCCGATCGCGATCGCGAAGCCGACCTCCTCACCCTGCCCGGCGACGGGCCCCGGGCCTGGCAGCGCCGGCAACGCCGACGTCGCGCCTGGCGACTGGGCATCCTGACCCTCACCGTCGGACTCTGCATCCTGGAGCTGGTCGGCTCCGGTCAGATCTTCGAGCGCGCGGTGCTCGGCATGACGGCCTCCAACCTGCAGGTCATGCAGGTGACCCGCGGGGGACCGGCCGATCGCGCGGGGATCCAGGTCGGTGATCGCATCACCGCGGTCAACGGGGTCGAGGTCAGCGACCTCGTGCTGGCACGGTTCCAGCTCCGCACGGCGGGTGTCGGCGACTCGTTACGCCTGACCGTGCACCGCCCGGCGAGCTCGGCCCGGGCGTCCGGCACCCGGCGCACGGCGCCCGCGGCAGCACCGGATCGGGTGACACCGCCC
>JASFRE010000399.1:0-4524 GCA_050115055.1 Candidatus Eiseniibacteriota bacterium
AGTCGATAATCGGCCGCCGCCTGGGTCTGCTCGACATCCACGGTGATCGACACGTCGAAGTTCGAGCCGTTCACCTGGCCGGTCGCCTCGATGGCGAGCGGCGACGCGATGGCCAGGCGATCCTCGACGTAGCTCTGCATGCCGCCGAACGAGCCGGGGACGGGTCCGTTGGTGCCGTCGACCACGACGTCGGGCGCGGCAGAGATGCCGTAGTAGCCGATCCTCGACTGCACGGGTGCCGTGTTGTAATTGTAGAAGGGATCGTTGCTCGCCGGCCACCAGACATGCCACTTGACGGCCACGACCTGGGCGACGCTGTAGTACTCGAGGAAATCATGAATGGTCGGGTTGGCGGTGTAGCAGGGCGGACATCCCCAATTGGTGGATTCCTCGAAGAGCACGGTCCGCCGGGCAGCGGTCGCCGGTGCGGGAGCGCTTGCGATCGATACCGTCGCGAGCACGATGATCAGCGCGGCAGCGGCCCACCGGACATTGCGGAGCGCCATGGCGATCCTCCTTGCGTCTTGGTGTCGAGATCGATCGATGAGGCTGGTCCAGATGGTGTACGGGGGCGACGTGGCGAGCGGTCGATCGGCGCGGACCGCTCATCGGCCTGGTGGGGGGCCCGGGGGGGGACGTCCAGTATAGCGCACCGCCGCATGGGCGCGGCGCCGCATCGCACGGACGGCAATCGGACGGGTGACTCCGATCGACCGGCCGCCTTTGTATGTCTGATGACACTCGGGGCGGTCCCGAGCCGCGGTCCCTGGGCGTGACCGCCGGTGCGCCGTGCGCATGTCCGGGCCCCTGGTGGGCGGATCCTCCAGCAGGGGTCCCGACGCGCACGCACGCTCCGGCCTTGACGGCGGTCGAGACAACGACTATGCATTGGGGAACCGGTGACGAACAACGGGCGCCGCCCGACGATGCCCACCATCGTGGCGCGCCGCCCGCCCTCACGAACGCCCTCCTGACCATCTCCTGGAAGTGCCCTGCCGGCCGACCGCTTCCGGATCGCCCCCCGGGAAATCGCCGCCACGCACGCGTCGCGTCCATCCCGGACTCCATGATGCACAACCAGGAGGCAACGCCACCATGCCGGCCCGACGCACGCTGATGAGACTCCTCGTCGCGATGGCCCTGTGTCCTTGGGCGATCCTAGGCACTCCAGCGGCCCGGGCGATGCAGGACGTGCCCCGCTCCCCGTGGCCGAACACCGACGAGGCGCCGATGATCATGCCGGCCGCCGGTACTGGCTGGATGATCCAGGCGCTGTTCACGGTTGCCGAGACGGTCCAGGGCTACCGGCCGGTGGGGATCCTCGATGGCATCGGTGCGATCGCGCTCGATTCCAACCTGATCCGGATCTTCGTCAACCACGAGGTGAACGCCGAGGATGGGTACGCCTACGCGCTCGCCAACGGCACCGAGCTCACCGGTGCCCGGGTCAGCTACTTCGACATCGACAACCAGAACCGGAACCACCACATCGTGCACGCCGGCCTGGCCTACCACACCGTGATCGACCGCGCCGGCAACATCGTCACGGATCCCGGGCAGATCAACGAGGGCAACACGGTCGGCGACCGGGACGGCTTCGACCGCTTCTGCTCGAGCGGCCTGTTCACGGCCGGCGAGTACGGCCTCGTCGACGCCATCTACCTCACCGGCGAGGAGGCCGGCAGCGGCGTCGAGTACGCGCTCGACGTTCGCAACCGCGTCATCCACGCCGCTCCGCATCTGGGTCGTGCGGCATGGGAGAACGCCACCCTCGTCGAGACCGGAAGCGACGACACGGTGGGCGTCATCGTCGGTGACGATCGCGCGGGCGCGCCGCTTCTCCTCCATGTCGGCCGGAAGAACGCCATCGGCGACGGCAGCTTCCTCGATCGCAACGGCCTGGCGCGCGGCGACCTGCTGGTCTGGGTCGCCGACGATGGCTCGCTGAGCCCGGAGGACTTCAACGGCACCGGCAACTCGAAGACCGGGACCTTCGTGGTGATCCCGCACTACGACCCGGCCATGGCCGGCCAGCCCGGCTACGACGAGCTCGGCTACGTCACGCAGGCGAGGCAGGACGATCTGGTCGCCGGGGCCGGTGGCTTCCAGTTCTCGCGTCCCGAGGACGTCTCCACCAATCCCGACGACGGCTACCAGTTCGTCATGGCATCGACCGGGCGCGGCAGCGCCTACCCGTCCGACAACTGGGGCACGACCTACATCATCGAGCTCGACTTCTCCGGGCCCGACGTGGTCGGCACGGTGTCGATCGCCTACGACGGGGACGATGCGGGCGCCGGTCAGTTCTCCGATCCCGACTACGGCCTGCGTAGCCCGGACAACCTGGACTGGGCCGACAACGGCATGATCTACCTGCAGGAGGACCGTTCGACCAGCCCGGGCAGCCTCTTCGGCGGCGTGAGCGGCATGGAGGCCTCGCTGTGGGAGCTGGATCCGCAGACCGGCATCCTGACGCGCGTCGCCGAGATCGACCGCTCGGCGGTGCCGACCGGGCAGATGGACCCCATCCCCGGCGTCATCGGCAACTGGGAGTCGTCGGGAGTCCTCGACGTGACCGAGCTCTTCACGACCGAGCCCGGCGAGGTCCTGCTGATCGCCGACGTCCAGGCGCACAGCCTGGTGGGCGAGCCGCTCGGTGCCCCCAACCAGTCGCAGGACCTGGTTCAGGGTGGTCAGCTGATCATGGTGTCCAGGCAGGCGAGCGAGTCGGTGGCACACTCGAGCGCGAGCGAGTCTCGCCTGGATCCGAACGGATCGAAGCCACTCGCCAGCCCGGCCGCCAGTCACGTGGCGCTGCGCGCGGCGCCCAATCCGCTCGCCTCGGGCACGACGATCACCTTCCAGCTCGAGGCGCCGGCGGGTGTCAGTGCCTCGGTCTATGGCGCATCCGGTCGCCTGGTGCGGATCCTCGCCAGCGAGACGATGGCCGCCGGGCGGCACACGCTGGCCTGGGACCGCACCGACACCGCGCATCGACCGGTCGAGTCCGGTGTCTACTTCCTCCGCATCGTGGCCGCAGACGCGGTGCAACACCGCAAGCTCATCGTGCTCCGGTAGCGCTTTCACCGAACAGCGGTGAGAGATCATGCTCGAACCGCCTCGAGCCGGGCCTCGCCCCTCGCCCGGCGACCCGGCCCGACCGTACCGATACGTCGCGCACCGAGGAACTCGCTGGTGGACAGGCTCCGATTCGCCCGCCTCAAAGACGTCGTCGTCGCCGCCATCGACCTGCCGGCCAGCCAGCGCTCGGCGTATCTCGACGAGGCATGCGGGGACGACGGCGATCTTCGCGCGCGCGCCGCGTCGATGCTGCGCCTGGCCGGACCGGAGACCGACTTGCTGAGGACGGGAGGGATGGCGCGCATCCTCGACCGGCTCGGGAGGTCGGAGGGCGGCGGTGAGGCTCTCTCCCCGACGAGCGACGGGCGCGCCACCACTCCACACCTCCTGTCGCCAGGTGTCGTGCTCGCCGGGCGCTACCGGATCGAGCGTCTGCTCGGTCGCGGAGGCATGGGCGTGGTCTACGAGGCGCTCGATCAGCTCCTATCGATCCGCATCGCCTTGAAGACGCTGCGGCTCACCGGGCCGACGAACGACGAGATGTCGCGGGCCGTGCGGCGGCTGAAGAGCGAGGTGCTGCTCGCACGGACGATCTCGCATCCGCATGTCTGTCGCATGTACGACCTCGGTCGATCCGGTGACGACGCGGACGCCACCTGGTTTCTCACCATGGAGCTCGTGCGCGGCGAGACGCTCGCCGAACGCATCCGCAGGCAGGGGCGCCTCCGGCCTGACGAGGCGCTCCCGCTGATCGAGCAGATCTCGGCCGCTCTGGATGCCGCGCACCGGGCGGGCATCGTCCACAGTGATCTCAAGAGCGGCAACGTGATGTTGACGCGGAGCGGCGACGCGGAGCATGCGATGGTCATGGACTTCGGGTTGGCGCAGGCAGTCGCTCCGGAGACGGACGCGCGCCATCGCGAGCCGGTCGACCCCGACGCCGGCACCACGGTGGCCGCCGTCGGGGCGTTCGGAGCGCTCCCCGCCCTCGCCGGGACACCGGCCTACATGTCCCCGGAGCAGGTTCTCGGTCGCGACGCCAGCCCGGCATCGGATGTCTACGCCCTCGGCATCGTGGTCTACGAGATGGTGACCGGGGTGTTGCCCTTCGCCGGAGACACGCCGCTCGAGATCGCGTTCCGCCGGGTGACCGACTCGCCACCCTCGCCGCGCACGCACGTCGATGACATCGATGCGCGCTGGGAGGCGACGATCCTCCACTGCCTCGCGACCGATCCGGCCGAGCGCTTCCAGCGGGCGGTGGAGGTCGCGGACGCTCTCTCGCGGCGCCGGCCGGTCGAGGCGGTGCCGAGCAACGGGCCTCCCGACCACCACCTGCCGGCCGAGGTCGATGCGTTCGTCGGTCGCTCTGCAGAGCTCGCCACACTCGCGCGCCGGCTCGAGGGTGAGGATCGACTGGTGACCTTGCTCGGCGCGGCCGGG